>NZ_JBEYFP010000190.1:0-10053 GCF_040634455.1 Kitasatospora sp. NPDC007106 | reverse complement strand
GCCGGACGTCCGGCCGCCCCGCCCCCGCCGTCATCGTGCCGGTCTGCGGGTGCCCGCGCTCAGGGCGGTGTAGAGCGCGAGCGAGGAGGCGAAGCCGACCGCCCAGCCGTAGTCGGCCAGCGGCTTGAGGAAGGGGATCAGGCCGTCGGCGGGGAAGGGGCCGCCGTAGGAGCCGCCGACCGCGAGGAGGCCGCCGACGACCAGGGAGGTGACGGCCCGCCAGTTCCAGCCGCCGGCGTACCAGTAGGCGCCGTGCGGGCGGTACAGGTCGGCGAGTTCCAGGGCGGTGCGGCGGACGATCCAGTAGTCGGCGATCAGGATGCCGGCCACCGTGCCGAGCATGCCGCCGACCACGCCGAGCCAGGTGAAGATGTAGATCTGCGGGTCGGAGATCAGCTTCCACGGGAAGATCACGATGCCGACCACGCCGGTGATGACCGCGCCCGTCCGGAAGTTCACCAGCTTCGGCAGCAGGTTGGACAGGTCGTAGGCCGGGGACACCACGTTGGCCGCGATGTTGACGGACAGGGTGGCGATCAGCACGGTCAGCAGGGCGAAGAGGATGCCGACGGTGGAGTCCATCTTCGCGGCGAGTGCGATCGGGTCCCAGATCGGCTCGCCGTAGACGGCCTGGGAGCCGGAGGTCACCAGGACGGACAGCAGCGCGAAGAGGGTCATGGTGGTGGGCAGGCCGAGCGCCTGGCCGCGGATCTGCGCCTTCTGCGAGCCGCCGAAGCGGGTGAAGTCGGGGATGTTCAGCGAGAGCGTCGACCAGAAGCCGATCATGCCCATCAGGGCGGGGAAGAAGACCTTCCAGAAGTCGCCGTCCCAGCCGAGCTTGGAGGGCTGGTCGAGCAGCGGGCCGAAGCCGCCGGCCTCCACCGAGATCCAGATCAGCAGGGCGAGGGCGCCGACGATGACGAACGGCGCCGCCCAGTTCTCGAACCGCCGCAGGGTCTCCATGCCGCGGACGATGATCGCCATCTCGATCACCCAGAAGATCAGGAACGACAGCCACTGCGTCCACGGGTAGCCGCCGACGTGGGAGGCGTCCTGCCAGCCGGAGCCGAGCAGCTTGCCGGCGAGCAGGAAGATGCCCTCGCCGCCGATCCAGGTCTGGATGCCGAACCAGGCGCAGGCCACCGCCGCGCGGATCATGGCCGGCAGGTTGGCGCCGCGCAGGCCGAACGAGGCCCGGGCGAACACCGGGAAGGGGATCCCGTACTTGGTGCCGGCGTGCCCGGTGAGCAGCATCGGGACGAGCACGATCAGGTTGGCCAGCGCGATGGTGAGGACGGCCTGCTTCCAGTCCATGCCGAGTGCGACGAGGCCGGAGGCGAGCGTCCAGGACGGGATGTTGTGGGCCATGCCGACCCAGAGGGCGAGGAAGTTGTAGGTGGTCCAGCGGCGTTCCGCGACGGGGACGGGTCTCAGGTCGTCGTTGGCGAAGCGGGGGTCGGAGAGGTCGGTGCCGGGGGCGAGTTCGATCCGGCCGTCGGGCTGCACGGACTGGGTGACGGACTGGGCTGCGGACACGGGCTACCACCTTGTGGGGGGACGGCCCGGCGGCCGCCGTGGGGGGCGGCCGCCGGGGAAGGTGATGGTGCGTCGGTGCGGGTGGTCGGTGCGGGTGCGCGAGGGGAGCGCGGGGCGTCGGGCGAGCGCCTCCGGGTCAGGAGAGGGCCGGGATCACGCTCTTGCCGTAGGCGTCGATGGTGGGCTCGATCGCGTCGTGCATCGCGTACACGGCGAACTGGTCGACGCCCAGCGCGCGGAGCTCCTCCAGCTTGGCGAGCTGCCGCTCGGGGGTGCCGATCAGGCAGAACCGGTCGACGATCTCGTCGGGGACGAAGGCGGTGTCCGGGTTCCCGGCCCGGCCGTGGTGGCTGTAGTCGTAGCCGTGCCGGTCCTTGATGTACGCGGTGAGCTCCTCCGGGACCATCGCGGAGTGCTCCCCGTAGCGGGAGACCAGGTCGGCGACGTGGTTGCCGACCATGCCGCCGAACCAGCGGCACTGCTCGCGGGCGTGGGCCAGCGCCTCCGGCGAGTCGTCGGCGGTCACGTACGCGGGGGCGGCCACGCAGATGGTGACGGAGGCCGGGTCGCGGCCGGCCTCGGCGGCGGAGTCGCGGACGGCCTTGACCATCCACTCGGTCAGGTAGGGGTCGGCGAGCTGCAGGATGAAGCCGTCGGCGACCTGTCCGGTGAGGTGCAGCGCCTTGGGCCCGTACGCGCCCATCCAGACCGGCAGCCGGGAGCCCTCCTTGACCCACGGGATGTGGATCTCGGTGCCGTCGACCTCGACGGTGCGGCCCTCGGCGAGGTCGCGGATCGCGTTGATCGCCTCGCCGAGCATGCCGAGCCCGGCCGGGCGGCGGCCGGCCACCCGCTGCGCCGAGTCGCCGCGGCCGATGCCGCACACGGTGCGGTTGCCGTACATGTCGTTGAGGGTGGCGAACAGCGAGGCGGTGACCTCCCAGGTGCGGGTGGCGGGGTTGGTCACCATCGGGCCGACGATCATCCGCTCGGTCTCGGCGAGGATCCGGCTGTAGATGACGAAGGGCTCCTGCCAGAGCACGACGGAGTCGAAGGTCCACCCGTGGGTGAAGCCGGCTGCCTCGGCGCGCTTCATCCGGTCGATGAGCAGGCGGGCGGGCGGGTCGGTCTGCAGGACGAGTCCGATGTCCACGGGGCTCCTAGCGGTCGAGGTACTGGCAGGTGGCGCGCGGCTGGTAGCGGCCGTGGCCGGCGCGTCCGAGGTAGTTGTCCCCGTCGATGACGACGGTGCCGCGGGAGAGCACGGTGCGGACCTTGCCGGTGATCCGCCTGCCCTCGTACGCCGAGTAGTCGACGTTCATGTGGTGGGTCTCGGCGGAGATCGTCTGCTCCGCGTTCGGGTCGTAGACCACGACGTCGGCGTCGGCGCCGGGGGCGATGGTGCCCTTCTTCGGGTAGAGGCCGAACATCCGGGCCGGGGTGGCGCAGGCGATCTCGATCCAGCGGCGGCGGGTGAGGTGCCCGTCGACGACGGCCTGGTGCAGCAGGTCCATCCGGTTCTCGACGCCGGGCAGGCCGTTGGGGATCTTGGAGAAGTCGCCGCGGCCGAGTTCCTTCTGCCCGACGAAGCAGAACGGGCAGTGGTCGGTGGAGACCACCTGCAGGTCGTTGGTGCGCAGGCCCTTCCACAGCTCGGCCTGGTGCTCCTTGGGCCGCAGCGGGGTCGAGCAGACGTACTTGGCGCCCTCGAAGCCGGGCTCGGCGAGGTTGTCGGTGGAGAGGAAGAGGTACTGCGGGCAGGTCTCGCCGAAGACCGGCAGGCCGGCGTCCCGGGCGCCGGCGATCTCGGCGACCGCGGAGGCGGCGGAGACGTGCACCACGTACAGCGGCGAGCCGGCGACCTGGGCGAGCTTGATCGCCCGGTGGGTGGCCTCGGCCTCCAGCAGCTCGCGGCGGACCTCGCCGTGGTAGCGCGGGTCGGTCTTCCCCGCGGCGAGGGCCTGCTCGACCAGGACGTCGATCGCGATGCCGTTCTCGGCGTGCATCATGATCAGGCCGCCGTTGTCGGCGCCGCGCTGCATGGCCCGCAGGATCTTGCCGTCGTCGCTGTAGAAGACGCCCGGGTAGGCCATGAACAGCTTGAAGGAGGTGACGCCCTCCCCCACCAGCAGGTCCATCTCCTTGAGGCTGGCGTCGTTGACGTCGGCGAGGATCATGTGGAAGCCGTAGTCGATCGCACAGTTGCCCTCGGCCTTGGCGTGCCAGGCGTCCAGGCCCTCGCGGAGCGAGGCGCCGACCGACTGGACGGCGAAGTCGACGATCGTCGTGGTGCCGCCCCAGGCCGCGGCCCGGGTGCCGGTCTCGAAGGTGTCGGAGGCGGAGGTGCCGCCGAACGGCAGCTCCATGTGGGTGTGGGCGTCGACGCCGCCGGGGATCACGTACATCCCGGTGGCGTCGATCACCCGGTCGGCCGTCCACTCGGCGGCGCTGCTGCCGGCCGCGGCGAGGGCGACGATCCGCTCGTCCTCGATCAGCACGTCGGCGTTCAGTTCCTCGGCGGCGGTGACCACCAGGCCGCCGCGGATCACGGTGCGGGTCACGGGCGCTCCTCTCAGGCCTGGGTGAGCGGGCCGTAGGCGTCCGGGCGGCGGTCGCGGTAGAAGGCCCACTGCTGGCGGACCTCCTCGATGGCGTCGAGGTCGAGGTCGCGGACGACCAGCTCCTCGTCCTTGTCGGAGGCCACGTTGCCGACGAACCGGCCGCGCGGGTCGACGAAGTAGCTGGTGCCGTAGAAGTCGTTGTCGCCGTACTCCTCGACGCCGACCCGGTTGATCGCGGCGATGTAGTACTCGTTGGCGACGGCCGCGGCGGGCTGCTCCAGCTTCCACAGGTACTGGGAGAGGCTGCGGCTGGTGGCCGACGGGTTGTAGACGATCTCGGCGCCGGCCAGGCCCAGCGCGCGCCAGCCCTCCGGGAAGTGCCGGTCGTAGCAGATGTACACGCCGACCTTGCCGACCGCGGTGTCGAACACCGGCCAGCCGAGGTTTCCCGGCTTGAAGTAGTACTTCTCCCAGAATCCCTTCACCTGCGGGATGTGGTGCTTGCGGTACTTGCCGAGGTAGCTGCCGTCGGCGTCGATGACGGCGGCGGTGTTGTAGTAGAAGCCCTGCTGCTCGACCTCGTAGACCGGCACGACGATCACCATCCGCAGGTCCCGGGCCAGGTCCTGCATGCGCCGGACGGTCGGCCCGTCCGGGACGGGCTCCGCCCAGGAGTAGTGCTCCGGCTCCTGCACCTGGCAGAAGTACGGGGCGTTGAAGACCTCCTGGAATCCGATGATCTGGGCGCCCTGCGCCGCCGCCTCGCGCGCCGCCTTTTCGTGAGCGGCGACCATCGTTTCCTTGTCCCCCGTCCAGGCGGTCTGGAACAGCGCTGCCCTGACGACTCGGCTCATCTCAACTCCTCGCAGAAGTCGGTGTAGACCGTTGACATTAGGAGTTTCACACCCCGAGGTGCAGTACCACGCTGTAACGCTCTCCCGTGTTGTGCGTTCCGCGGCGAAACCATGATCGGATGTAAATCGGATCCGGATGACGAATGGCGCCCGTCGGGGTTACACCGGGGTTTCCGATGGGGATGATGGATGAATTCGCCGCTTCCGGCGCGGCCCCGCAGGGCGGTCGGACGGCGACCGGGCAGGGGTCGGGCAGGGGTCGAACGACGGCCGGGCGGCGGCCGGGCGGGGAAGGGCTTTGCCCGGGATGATCCGGAGCAGGCAAGATAGGCCGGTGACCCTCCTGGACCTGATGCCGAAGCCCGCCACCCCCGACGCCCTGTTCGAGACCTTCGCCGAGTGGGCGTCCGACCGCGGCATCACGCTGTACCCCGCCCAGGAGGAGGCGCTGATCGAGCTGGTCTCCGGGAACAACGTGATCCTGGCGACCCCGACCGGCTCCGGCAAGAGCCTGGTCGCCGCCGGCGCGCACTTCGCCGCGCTCGCCGAGGGCAAGCGGACCTTCTACACCGCGCCCATCAAGGCCCTGGTCTCGGAGAAGTTCTTCGACCTCTGCAAGATCTTCGGCACCGAACAGGTCGGCATGATGACCGGCGACGCGAGCGTCAATCCGACCGCGCCGATCATCTGCTGCACCGCCGAGGTGCTCGCGCAGATCGCGCTGCACGACGGGGACCGGGCCGACATCGGCCAGGTCGTCATGGACGAGTTCCACTTCTACGCCGAGCCGGACCGCGGCTGGGCCTGGCAGATCCCGCTGCTGGAGCTGCCGCAGGTGCAGTTCCTGCTGATGTCCGCCACCCTCGGCGACGTCCGCCGCTTCGAGGAGGACCTCACCCGGCGCACCGGCCGCCCGACCGTGGCCGTCCGCTCGGCGACCCGCCCGGTGCCGCTCTTCTACGAGTACCGGCGCACCACCCTGCACGACACCCTGGAGGAGCTGCTCACCACCGGGCAGGCGCCGGTGTACGTCGTGCACTTCACCCAGAAGGAGGCGGTGGAGCGGGCGCAGTCGCTGATGAGCATCAACATGTGCACCAAGGCGGAGAAGGACGCCATCGCCGCCCTGATCGGCAACTTCCGCTTCACCACCAAGTTCGGCCGCAACCTCTCGCGCTACGTCAGGCACGGCATCGGCGTGCACCACGCCGGCATGCTGCCGAAGTACCGCCGGCTGGTCGAGCGGCTCGCCCAGGCCGGCCTGCTCAAGGTCATCTGCGGCACCGACACCCTCGGCGTCGGCGTCAACGTGCCGATCCGCACCGTGCTCTTCACCGCGCTCTCCAAGTACGACGGGCAGCGGGTGCGGGTGCTGCGGGCCCGCGAGTTCCACCAGATCGCCGGCCGGGCCGGCCGGGCCGGCTTCGACACCGTCGGCCAGGTGGTCGCGCAGGCCCCCGAGCACGTGGTCGAGAACGACAAGGCACTCGCCAAGGCCGGCGACGACCCGAAGAAGCGCCGCAAGGTCGTCCGCAAGAAGGCCCCCGAGGGCTTCGTCGGCTGGTCGGAGGAGACCTTCGAACGCCTCATCGCCGCCGACCCGGAGCCGCTGGTCAGCCGGTTCAAGGTCAGCCACGCCATGCTGCTCTCGGTCATCGGCCGGCCCGGCGACGCCTTCGCCGCCATGCGCAAGCTCCTCACCGACAACCACGAGGACCGCGCCGCGCAGCGCCGCCACATCCGCTCGACCATCGCGATCTACCGCTCGCTGCTGGAGGGCGGCGTCGTCGAGCAGCTCGACGAACCGGACGCCGAGGGCCGCCGCGTCCGCCTCACCCTGGACCTCCAGGAGAACTTCGCGCTCAACCAGCCGCTGTCCACCTTCGCGCTGGCCGCCTTCGACCTCCTCGACCAGGAGTCCCCCTCGTACGCGATGGACGTCGTCTCCGTGGTCGAGGCGACCCTGGACGACCCCCGGCAGATCCTCGCCTCCCAGGAGAACAAGGCGCGCGGCGAGGCCGTCGGCGAGATGAAGCGCGACGGCATCGAGTACGAGGAGCGGATGGCCCGGCTCCAGGAGATCACCTACCCGAAGCCGCTCGAGGAGCTCCTCGGCCACGCGTACGAGGTGTACCGGCGGGCGCACCCGTGGATCGGCGACCACCCGCTGGCGCCCAAGTCCGTCGTCCGCGACCTGTACGAGCGGGCGATGACCTTCACCGACTACGTGGGCTTCTACGAGCTCGCCCGGACGGAGGGCATCGTCCTGCGGTACCTGGCCGGCGCCTACAAGGCGCTGGAGCAGACCGTCCCCGACGACATCAAGACCGACGACCTCAAGGACGTCATCGCCTGGCTCGGCGAACTCGTCCGGCAGGTCGACTCCTCGCTGCTCGACGAGTGGGAGCAGCTCGCCAACCCGACCGAGCCGGAGGCCGCCGAGGTCCGGCTCGACGAGAAGCCGGCGCCCGTCACCGCGAACGAGCGGGCGTTCCGGGTGCTGGTGCGCAACGAGATGTTCCGCCGGGTGGAGCTCGCGGCGCTCGAGCACTACGACGAGCTGGGCGAGCTCGACGGCGAGTACGGCTGGGACGGCGACCGTTGGGCCGACGCGATGGACGGGTACTGGGAGGAGTACGACGACCTCGGGACGGGGCCGGACGCCCGCGGGCCGAAGATGCTGATGATCGAGCAGGTCGAGGACGAGGGCCTGTGGCGGGTCCGGCAGATCTTCGACGACCCGGCGGGCGACCGCGACTGGGGCGTCTCCGCCGAGGTCGACCTCTTCGGCTCCGACGAGGAGGGCCGCGCCGTCCTCCGCGTCACCGCCGTCAACCGCCTCGGCGGCTGACGGCCCCTCCCGGGGGAAGCACCTCGGGGGGGTAGTCAGGGGCGCGGGGAACTGCGCGATGCGGGAGTGGTGCACTGTACGAACCGGGGCTGCCCCTGGTTCTGTGCAGTTCGCCGCATCCGGATCGCGCGGTTCTCCGCGCCCCTTTCGGCTTGCCCCCCGGAGGGGTTCTTCCTACATCCAGAGGAAGGGGGTACGGGCGGTGTAGGAGAGGGCGCGGGTGGCCTTGTCCAGGGTCTGGTCGCCGGGGGCGAGGGTGGTGCGCTGGTCGGTGTAGCGGGAGACGGTGACGGTCAGGTAGTGGCCGACCGGCTCGACCCGGGCGACGCCGGCGGGCTTCGGCGGGGGTGTGGTCGCGGTGGGAGACGAGGGCGTCGTCCCGGCCGGGGCGCTCGCGGCGCCGGACACGGCGGCCACCGGGCTGCCCGTCGCGGTCGGAGAGGGCGTCGGGGACGGCGCCGGCGCCGCGGACTCGGCGGTGAGGAAGGCGAGGACGGCCGGGTCGGCGAGTGCCTGACGGGCCTTCTGCGCGCTCTGTTCGTCGGCGAAGCGCAGGACGGTCACGCTGCTGACGACCTGCTGGTCGGCGTTGGTGTAGCCGACGGAGACGTACGCCTGGCAGCCGGTGTCCTTCAGCGGGTTCTTCTCGCGGTCGAGCAGGATCTCGGTGCAGTCGGTGCCTTCGCGGGCGGCCGTGCGGTGGGCCTGGACGCCGTTCTGGTCGACGGTGTGCTGGCCGGGGAAGTAGTGCTCGGCGGTGAAGCTCTGGGCTTCCGTCAGCGGCTGCTCGGAGGCGAGGCCGGGGGCCGGCTGGTACTTCTTGGACTGGCCGCTGGTGCTGCCGAGGCCGGGTATGAGGTCGCCGGGGTTGGGCCGGCTGACCACCCAGCCGACGGCGACCGCCGCGACGGCGAGGGCGCACCACAGAGCGGTGCGGCGGCGGCCCGGTCCGTGCCGGCGCGGTTCGGCGGTCGTCCCGCCGTCGTGTCCGGCCGCGGTCTGGTCGGGCTCCCCCTGCGTGGTCATGCGGGAGATTCTAAGCAGGTGATCGGTCCGGCCCGGAGGGAGGGCCCTGCCACAGGGGCGCTACGCGCACGAAGGGGGCGTACGTGACCTGCGCCACTACCGTCTGCGGCGGCACTGTGACAACTCGCACACCGCCGAGCGGATCTTCTGGCGGGTTCCCTCTGGCGGAAGGCGACGCGGCACGGGCAGGATCAAGCGCATGGATCTGCTCGACACCCTCACCGCCAAGG
This sequence comes from Kitasatospora sp. NPDC007106, assembly GCF_040634455.1. NCBI lineage: Bacteria > Bacillati > Actinomycetota > Actinomycetes > Kitasatosporales > Streptomycetaceae > Kitasatospora > Kitasatospora sp. NPDC007106. The sequence continues at coordinate 995 of NZ_JBEYFP010000190.1, read as the reverse complement.
GCCTGCGCCGGGAACTGCCCACCCGGGAGGAGGCGCTGGCCGTCCTCGCCACCACGGACGACGAACTCCTGGACGTCGTCGCGGCCGCCGGCAAGGTCCGCCGCCAGTGGTTCGGCCGGCGGGTCAAGCTCAACTACCTGGTGAACCTGAAGAGCGGTCTCTGCCCGGAGGACTGTTCGTACTGTTCGCAGCGGCTCGGTTCGAAGGCCGAGATCCTCAAGTACACCTGGCTGAAGCCGGAGCAGGCGGCCGAGGCGGCCGCCGCGGGCCTCGCGGGCGGCGCGAAGCGGGTCTGCCTGGTCGCCAGCGGCCGCGGCCCGACGGACCGTGACATCGACCGGGTGGCCGACACCATCGCCGCCATCAAGGACGCCGACGCACAGGTCGAGGTGTGCGCCTGCCTGGGCCTGCTCTCCGACAACCAGGCGGAGCGGCTGAAGGCGGCCGGCGCGGACGCGTACAACCACAACCTCAACACCTCCGAGGCGACGTACGGCGACATCACCACCACCCACACCTACGCGGACCGGGTGGACACCGTGCAGAAGGCGCACGGTGCGGGCCTGTCCGCCTGTTCGGGTCTGATCGCGGGCATGGGCGAGAGCGACGAGGATCTGGTCGACGTGGTGTTCGCGCTGCGCGACCTCGGCTCGGACTCGGTGCCGGTCAACTTCCTGATCCCGTTCGAGGGCACGCCGCTGGCACAGGAGTGGAACCTCAGCCCGCAGCGCTGCCTGCGCATCCTGGCGATGGTCCGCTTCGTCTGCCCGGACGTCGAGGTGCGGATCGCCGGCGGCCGCGAGGTGCACCTGCGCTCGCTGCAGCCGCTGGGCCTGGAGATCGCCAACTCGATCTTCCTCGGCGACTACCTGACGAGTGAGGGCCAGGCCGGTCAGGCCGACCTCGACATGATCAAGGACGCCGGCTTCACCGTGGAGGGCGCGGGCGAGCGCACCCTGCCCCGGCACCGCGCGGACGCGGTCGCGGGCGGCTGC
>NZ_JBEYFP010000189.1:0-10095 GCF_040634455.1 Kitasatospora sp. NPDC007106 | reverse complement strand
GGTGCGACCGGCCGCGCCGCCGTGTCAGTACTGCTGGCAGCCGCCGCCGGAGTGCCCGAGGAAGAGCATCGCGTTGCGGGTCTGCGGGCCGTAGACGCCGTCCGGGTAGACGCCCGCGGTGCTCTGCACCCGGCGCAGCGCGGCCTTGGTGGCCGGGCCGAAGACGCCGTCGGCGGCGATGTTCTCGCCGTAGCAGTAGTGCATGGCGCTCTGCAGCACGTCGACGGCCTCGCCCTGGTTGCCCACCCCCAGGACGCAGTCCACCGAGCCGCCGGCGGTGCCGGGGACGAAGACCCCCATGTCGGCCACGGCGCGGGTGCAGGACGGCAGCGAGGCGGCGCCGGCCGGGGCGGTGCCCAGCCAGAGTCCGGACAGGGCCAGCGCGGTGGCGGCGGCGGTGCGTACGATGCGGGACATCCGGTGCTCCTACGGTAGGTCGAACAACTGTCCGGGCATCGTGCGCCTACGATCCGCCGGGCTTCCGCCGTTCCGGCGGAGGTGGCCGGAACACCGGGGAAACCTGTCCTGATCCACCGCCCCCGAGGGGACTCACGTGACGACACAGCTGCGGGCCGCCGTACTCGGCTCGCCGATCGCCCATTCGCTGTCGCCGGTGCTGCACCGCGCCGGGTATGCGGCGCTCGGGATGGCGGAGCGCCGCTACGACCGGTTCGAGGTGGACGAGGCGGGGCTGCCGGAGTTCATCGAAAGGATCGATCCCGCCGAGTGGGCCGGTCTGTCGCTCACCATGCCGCTCAAGCGGGCGGTCATCCCGCTGCTGGACGAGGTCTCGCCGGCCGCGCTGGCCGTCGACGCGGTGAACACCGTGGTCTTCGGGCCGGACGGCCGGCGCAGCGGCGACAACACCGACGTGCCGGGCCTGGTCAACGCGCTGCGCGAGCGCGGCGTCGAGCAGGTCGACTCGGCCGCCGTGCTCGGCGCCGGCGCCACCGCCTCCTCGGCGCTCGCCGCGCTGGCCGAGGTGTGCACCGGCGAGGTCGCCGTCCACGTCCGCAGCGCCGAGCGGGCGGAGCAGATGCGGCAGCTCGGCGACCGCCTCGGCCTGCGCGTTCGCACCGCCGCCTGGGAGGACGGCGCCGGGGCGCTGGCGCACCCGCTGACCATCTCCACCACCCCGGCCGGCGCCACCGACCCCTTCGCCGAGGCGCTGCCGGCCGAGCCCGGGGTGCTCTTCGACGTGCTGTACCACCCGTGGCCGACCCGGCTCGCGGCGGCCTGCGCGGAGCGCGGCGGCACCGTGCTCGGCGGGCTGGATCTGCTGGTGCACCAGGCGGTGCTGCAGTTCGAGGTGTTCACCGGGGTGAAGCCGGGCCCGCTCGCGGCGATGCGCGCGGCCGGCGAGGCGGCGCTCGCGGCGGGCTGAGGACGTTACCCGGGCCCCGGCGCGGCAAACCTGCGGGTGTCCATCCGGGTGTCCGCCACGCGGACCACGCGCCTGCCCCGCCGCGCGGCATGAAAGGATCGGAGCAGTGTGCGGGCCCGGTGGCCTCCTGCCCGAGGCCGGGCCCGCCGGACGAAAGCCCCGGTCGGCCCGTGCCGCACGGGCCGGGCCGCTGACGAAGGAGCTCCGTTGGGTAGGTTGCGCTGGCTGACGGCGGGGGAGTCGCACGGCCCCGCACTGGTCGCGACGCTGGAGGGCCTGCCGGCCGGTGTGCCGGTCACCACCGCGATGGTGGCCGACGCCCTGGCCCGCCGCCGGCTCGGCTACGGCCGCGGGGCCCGGATGAAGTTCGAGCAGGACGAGGTGACCTTCCTCGGCGGCGTCCGGCACGGCCTGACGATGGGCAGCCCGGTCGCCGTCATGGTGGGCAACACCGAGTGGCCGAAGTGGGAGCAGGTCATGTCGGCCGACCCGGTCGACCCGGAGATCCTGGGCGGCCTCGCCCGCAACGAGCCGCTGACCCGCCCGCGCCCCGGCCACGCCGACCTCGCCGGCATGCAGAAGTACTCCATCGAGGAGGCCCGCCCGATCCTGGAGCGCGCCTCCGCCCGCGAGACCGCGGCCCGGGTCGCGATCGGCACCGTCGCCCGCTCGTACCTCAAGGAGACCTGCGGCATCGAGCTGGTCTCGCACGTCGTCGAGCTCGGCGCCGCCCGGGCCCCGCTCGGCGTCTACCCGCTGCCCGCCGACGAGCCCCGCCTCGACGAGGACCCGGTGCGCTGCCTGGACGCCGACGCCTCCGAGCGGATGGTCGCCGAGATCGACCAGGCCCACAAGGACGGCGACACCCTCGGCGGCGTCGTCGAGGTGCTCGCCTACGGCGTGCCCGTCGGCCTCGGCTCGCACGTGCACTGGGACCGCCGCCTGGACGCCCGCCTGGCCGCCGCGCTGATGGGCATCCAGGCCATCAAGGGCGTCGAGGTCGGCGACGGCTTCGAGCTGGCCCGGGTGCCCGGCTCCAAGGCGCACGACGAGATCGTCCCGACCGCGGCCGGCGTGCGCCGCACCTCCGGCCGCTCCGGCGGCACCGAGGGCGGTCTGTCCACCGGCGAGCTGCTGCGGGTGCGGGCCGCGATGAAGCCGATCGCCACCGTGCCGCGCGCCCTGCAGACCCTGGACGTGCGCACCGGCGAGGTCGCCAAGGCCCACCACCAGCGCTCCGACGTCTGCGCGGTGCCCGCCGCCGGCATCGTCGCCGAGGCGATGGTCGCGCTGGTGCTGGCCGACGCGGTGGCCGAGAAGTTCGGCGGCGACAACGTCGCCGAGACCCGCCGCAACGTGCAGTCCTACCTCGACCACCTGATCGTCCGATGAGCGGGGACGCACCGGTCGTCGTGCTGGTCGGCCCGCCCGGGGCCGGCAAGTCCACGGTCGGCCGGCTGCTCGCCGAACGGCTCGGCGTCGGCTTCCGGGACACCGACGCCGACATCGAGGAGACGGCCGGCAAGCCGATCCCGGAGATCTTCATCGACGAGGGCGAGCCGCACTTCCGCGACCTGGAGGTGCGGGCCGTCCGCACCGCCGCCGAGACCCACCCCGGGGTGCTCGCGCTCGGCGGCGGCGCGGTGATGGCCGACGCCACCCGCGCCCTGCTGGCCGGCCTGCCGGTGGTGTACTTGGAGGTCGCGCTCGGCGACGCGGTCAAGCGGGTCGGCCTGGACGCGCCGCGCCCGCTGCTCGCGGTCAACCCGCGGGCCCGCTGGCGCGAGCTGATGGACGCCCGCCGCCCCCTCTACCTGGAGGTGGCCAAGGCCGTCGTCGACACCGAGGGGCTCACCCCGGAGCAGGTCGCGGACGCCGTAATGGAAGCACTGGAGCTGAAGCAGGCATGACCGACACCGTCACCATCCACGTCGGCGGCAGCGCCGGCCACGACCCGTACGACGTGCTGGTCGGCCACCAGCTGCTCGGCGAGCTCGCCCCGCTGATCGGCGGCAAGGCCAAGCGGGTCGCGGTGATCCACCCGGAGGCGCTCGCCGCCACCGGCGAGGCGGTCCGCGAGGACCTCGCCGCCGAGGGCTACGAGGCGATCGCCCTCCAGGTGCCCAACGCGGAGGACGCCAAGAGCGCGGAGGTCGCCGCGTACTGCTGGTCGGTGCTCGGCCAGACCGGCTTCACCCGCAGCGACGTGATCGTCGGCCTCGGCGGCGGCGCCACCACCGACCTGGCCGGCTTCGTCGCCGCCAGCTGGCTGCGCGGCGTGCGCTGGATCTCCATGCCGACCACCCTGCTCGGCATGGTCGACGCCGCCGTCGGCGGCAAGACCGGCATCAACATCGCCGAGGGCAAGAACATGGTCGGCGCCTTCCACCCGCCGGCCGGCGTGCTCGCCGACCTCGCCACCCTGGAGACGCTCTCCAAGCACGACTACGTCTCCGGCCTGGCCGAGGTGATCAAGGCCGGCTTCATCGCCGACCCGGTCATCCTCGACCTCGTCGAGGCCGACCCGGAGGCCGCCACCAGCCCGTCCGGGCCGCACACCCTGGAGCTGATCCGGCGGGCCATCCAGGTCAAGGCCGACGTGGTCTCCGGCGACCTCAAGGAGGCCGGCCGCCGCGAGATCCTCAACTACGGCCACACCCTCGGCCACGCCATCGAGCGCAACGAGCGCTACAAGTGGCGGCACGGCGCGGCCATCTCCATCGGCATGGTCTTCGCCGCCGAACTCGGCCGCCTCGCCGGCCGGCTCGACGACGAGACCGCGGACCGCCACCGCCGGGTGCTCGGCTCGGTCGGCCTGCCGCTCACCTACCGGGCGGACGCCTGGCCGCGGCTGCTCGATGCGATGAAGATCGACAAGAAGTCCCGCGGCGACCTGCTGCGCTTCGTCGTCCTGGACGGCCTGGCCAAGACCTCCATCCTGGAGGGGCCCGACCCGTCCCTGCTGGTCGCCGCCTACGCGGAGGTGTCCGGATGACCACCAAGGTCCTCGTCCTCAACGGCCCCAACCTCGGCCGGCTCGGCAGCCGCGAGCCCGACGTGTACGGCGCGACCTCCTACACCGGGCTGGTCGACCGCTGCACCGCACTCGGCGCCGAACTCGGCCTCGACGTCGAGGTCCGCGAGACCAACTCCGAGCTGCAGATGGTCGAGTGGCTGCACCAGGCCGCCGACGCCAAGACCCCGGTCGTCATCAACCCGGGCGCCTTCACGCACTACTCGTACGCGATGCGCGACGCCGCCGCCCAGCGCACCGCGCCGCTCATCGAGGTGCACATCTCCAACCCGTACGCGCGGGAGACCTTCCGGCACAACTCGGTGATCGCCTCGATCGCCTCCGGCACCATCGCCGGCTTCGGCCTCGGCTCCTACGAACTGGCGCTGCGCGCCCTCGCGGAGGAGCTCACCACCCGCTGACGTGCGATCACGTGGCCCGGTGGCGGACTGTGCCCGCCACCGGGCCGACGTGTAGTGTCCCGGTCGGGAGGTGACGATGTCGCAGTACACCGGGGGAGGACCGATGCCTCCGCGACCCGTCGCGCCGCCGTACCCCGCCCGGCCGGGTGCCGCGCCGGGGGTGGGCCGGCCGCCGTACCCGCAGCAGCCCACCGCCCAGCCGCAGCCCGGCGCAGCGGTGCCTCCCGCGGCGCCCGCGGCGCCGCCCACGGCCGCCATGAGCGTGCCGCCCGGCGCCACCGGCCACTTCGTCCTGCCGACCGGTGCACCCGTCCAACTGCCCGCGCACCCGCCGCAGCAGCAGCTGCCCACGGGCCCGATAGCCGTGCTGCTGATCGGCCCGGCCGGCGCCGGCAAGACCACCGTCGCCCGGCACTGGGCCGAACGGCAGCCGATGCCGACCGCGCACATCAGCCTGGACGACGTCCGCGAGTGGGTGCAGTCCGGCTTCGCCAACCCGCAGTCCGGCTGGAACAACGCCTCCGAGGCCCAGTACCGGCTGGCCCGCCGGACCTGCGGCTTCGCCTGCCGCAACTACCTCGCCAACGGCATCTCCTGCATCATCGACGACGCCGTCTTCCCGGACCGCCCGGCGATCGGCCTCGGCGGCTGGAAGCGCCACATCGGCCCCGGCATGATCCCCGTCGTCCTGCTGCCCGGCCTCGACTCGGTGCTCGCCCGCAACGCCCGCCGCAGCGGCAACCGCCGGCTCAGCGACGAGGAGGTCGCCCGCATCCACGGCCGGATGGCCGGCTGGCGCACCTCGGGCCTGCCGATCATCGACAACTCCCAGCTCGACGTCGCCTCCACCGCCGCCGCCCTCGACCGCGCCATCATGTCCCGCCTCACCGGCCGACGGTGACCGGCGGCGGTGCCCGGACGGCGCCCGACGCCTACGGCGTGGTCCGCTCCCGGCTGCGGCCGGGTGGTCAGCGGCGCGGGGGCAGCGCACGGCGGACGTAGGTCACCGTGAGCGACCCTCGTGGGCAGGCCTCTGCCCCGGGCGGCCGGTCGGGGGTGTCACCGGCGCCTGGGATGATGGAGGGACCGCGACGGACCAGACGAGGAGCTGACGCCCGTGCCCGAGGGCCACATCATCCACCGCCTCGCCCACGAGAACCACCGGGTGTTCGCCGACCGGCCGGTACGGGTCAGCAGCCCGCAGGGGCGGTTCGCCGAGGGCGCCGCGCGACTGGACGGCCGCCCGCTGGACGAGGCCGAGGCCCACGGCAAGCACCTCTTCCTCGGCTTCGGCGAGGACTGGCTGCACGTCCACCTCGGGCTGTACGGCGGCTTCACCTTCGGCAGCGGCGGCGCCCCGGCGCCGGTCGGCGAGGTGCGGCTGCGGATGGCGAACGACGAGGGCTGGGCCGACCTGCGCGGCCCCAACACCTGCGAACTCCTCGACCCCGCGGCGAAGGAGGCCGTCCACGCCCGGCTCGGCCCGGACCCGCTGCGCCCCGACGCCGATCCGGACGCCGCCTGGCGGCGGGTGGCCCGCAGCTCCACCACCGTCGCCGCGCTGCTGATGGACCAGAAGGTGCTGGCCGGCGTCGGCAACGTGTACCGCGCCGAGGTGCTCTTCCGCCTCGGCATCAGCCCGCACCGCGAGGGCCGCAGGGTCACCCGCGAGGAGTGGGACGCGATCTGGGCCGACCTGGTCGCCCTGATGCACGCGGGCGTCGGCGCGGGCCGGATCGACACCGTCCGGCCGGAGCACACGCCGGAGGCGATGGGCCGGCCGCCGCGGGTCGACGACCACGGCGGCGAGGTGTACGTCTACCGCCGCACCGACATGCCCTGCCTGATCTGCGGGACACCGGTGCGCACCGAGTCGCTGGCGGCCCGCAACCTCTTCTGGTGCCCCGGCTGCCAGCGGCGCTGAGCGCGGCCCTGCCCGGCCGTCGGCCGGGCAGGGCGACGGTCCGTCAGCCGCGCGGCAGCACCATGGACTGCACCTGGGGCAGCTTGCGCCAGTCGCTGGAGACGATGCTGGCGTGGGCGGCCGCGAGCTGGGTCACCCGGGCCCGGGCCTGGTCGGCCGTGGGGTCGGTGGAGCTGATGGCGGGCGCCACGTTGTGGGCGTCGGTCATGACCAGCAGGTAGTGCCGGGCGTCGTACCAGCCGGTGTCGATGCCGCCGACGTACGCCGAGGCGTCGCCGTCGAAGACCACGAACCAGGGCCGGATGCTGGCCTCGCCGTAGGCGTTGCGCGGGTCGCCGGAGACGGCGCCGTGCACCACCGGGAAGACCTGGGCCTGGCCGGCCCTGCCGGCCGCCGCGAGGTCGCGCAGGTAGCGGCTGTACTCGACGTCGGTGTGCAGGGTGTCGAAGGGGTTGCCCTCCTCGACGGTGCCGGGGATGACGTCCACCAGGACCCGGCCGGCGAGGGCGTCGCGGGTCGGCCAGTTGCCGGCCTTCGCGGCCTCGTCGAGGTTCGGGTAGCTGCCGCCGCCGGGCTTGGCGAGCAGGTCGGCGGGGCGGAAGACGGCGCTGCCGAGGTGGGCGGCTATCAGGGCGTCCAGCTGGGCCGGGCCCATGCCGCGGTTGGCGGCGAACCCGCCCTTGAGCTCCAGCTTGACGACGAGCGGGCCGCTCGACGGGTGGGCGGCGAGCCAGATCCGCAGGTCGTCGAGGCAGTACTCGAGGTTCTTGTTGGTGCCGCCGCTGTACAGCGTCGCCGGGCCGGTGGCGGCGGTGCAGTTGTTGGCGTTGCCGAGCGGGTTGGAGTGGCTGACCTTCCACTCCTTGGTGACGGTGTCCGTCCACGCGTCGAGCTCGATCATGCCGGTGCCGGTGTCCAGGCTCTGCGCGAGGAAGGGGAAGGCGGCCGGGTCGTAGGTGTTGTGGATCCCGACGGCGGTGGCCGAACCGAACGGCAGGCCGCCGCCGGTGGCGGCGCCGGACTGGTGCGCGGGGAGCAGGGTGGCGGCCGCGGCCAGCAGCCCCACGGCGAACGTACGGCGAAGCTTCACGGGTGTCTCCTCGTCAGGAGCCTGGGGACGGCGGGCCGGACGGACCGCCTCCGGAAGCATGGGCCACCGGAACGGCTTCGAGGTGACATGACAAGAAAACTTGGCTGAAGCTGACCCCCCGTCCCGCTGACAAACCGTCAGGAAGCCCTCATTCCGTGCAGGGGGCCGTACCGTGCAGGGGTTCCTGCCGTGCGGGCGGTCGTTCCGAGCGGGCGCTCAGTCGGCGCGCCCCAGCACCCCGTGCTCCAGCACCTCGGCCACCGCGGTGTCGGTCAGCCGGTAGCGCACCACCCGGCCGTCCCGCTCGCCCTCGACCACGCCCGCGGCGCGCAGCAGCCGCAGCGCCTGGGAGACCGCCGGATCGCGCATCCCGGTGGCCAGCGCCAGGTCGGTGACGGCCAGCGGTCCGGTGGTGTGCAGGGCGAGCAGCAGCGCGAGCCGCCCCGGGTCGGCGAGCAGGCCGAACACCTCCGCCCAGGCCCGGACCCGCCCGGTGTCGCCGATCCCGGCGATCGCCTCGCAGACCCGGTGCCCGTCGATGGTGCGGTGGCCTGCGCGATCGGCGGGGAGGAGGTGCATGGCGGCATTCTCGCAGGCCCACCGGCCGTGATCTACGACACCTGCGCGGTTGTGCAGGCTTGCAGCTGTCGGTCCGTCACCCCTACGGTGGAGCAGCCGTGGTGTTCGGGAAGACCGGTGCAGGACCTCAGGGTCCGAGTCCGGAGCGGCCCTCGCCACTGTGAACGGGGAGTCAATCCGTACCCCTCGCGGGTCACTGGGCGCAGGCGCGCCCGGGAAGGCCGGGTACGGGCACCGTCAGAACCTCCCCGTGAGCCAGGAGACCGGCCACGGCACCTCACGACGTCATTCCACGAGGTGCTGGAGCGTGAACCGCAGATGACCCTGCCCGCAACCGGTACGGCCGCGCCGCCGACCGCCCCCGGCCTGCCCGCCTTCCGCTGGCGCCGGGAGGACACCCTCCGCACGGCCGGCCTGCTGGCGGTCATCCTGGCGATGCACGTGGCCGCCTTCGGCACGCTCTTCCTGCTGGTCGTGCCGGAGCGCTACGAGGTCGGCACCCAGGTCTTCGGCGCCGGACTCGGCATCACCGCCTACACCCTGGGCATGCGGCACGCCTTCGACGCCGACCACATCGCCGTGATCGACAACACCACCCGCAAGCTGATGGCCGACGGCCGGAGACCGGTCTCGGTGGGCTTCTGGTTCGCCCTCGGCCACTCGTCGATGGTGGTGCTGATGGCCGCCCTGGTCGCGGGCGGCGCCCAGCTGGCCGGGGTGCTGATGGACGACGGCTCGACCACCCACCAGGTGCTCGGCACCATCGGCACCACCGCCTCCGGCGCCTTCCTCTACCTGATCGCCGCGCTCAACCTGGCGGCCCTGCTCGGCATCCTGCGGGTCTTCCGGGCGATGCGGGCCGGCACCTTCGACGAGGCGGAGCTCGAACGGCAGCTCGACTCGCGCGGGCTGATGAACCGCGTCCTGCGCCGCGCCACCCGCTCGATCTCCCGCCCCGGCCAGATGTTCCCGGTCGGCATGGTGCTGGGCCTCGGCTTCGACACCGCCACCGAGGTGACGCTGATGGTGATGGCCGGTTCGGGCGCCGCGGCGGGCCTGCCCTGGTACGCGATCGTCTGCCTGCCGCTGCTGTTCGCCGCCGGGATGAGCCTGTTCGACACCCTCGACGGCACGTTCATGAACTTCGCCTACCAGTGGGCGTTCTCCAACCCCGTCCGCAAGGTGTTCTACAACCTCGCCATCACCGGCCTGTCGATCGCGGTGGCCTTCGTCATCGGCACGATCGAGCTCGTCGCGGTGCTGCACGACAAGCTGGGCCTGAGTGACCCGGTGAGCGGCTGGATCGCCGGACTCAGCCTGGACAACGTCGGCTTCGTCATCGTCGGCCTGTTCGTGGTGGTGTGGGCGGCGGCGATCGGCTACTGGCGGATCGCCCGGGTCGAGCAGCGCTGGACGCCCGGCGGGGCGGCCTGAGGTGGCCCGCGGGCGGCCGCCCCGAACGGCGGACGGGGTGTCAGCCCGCCGCCAGCAGCAGCGTGCCCGCCACCGCGAGGCCCGCGCCGAGCAGTTGGACGCGCCGCAGCCGCTCCTTGAGCAGCCCCCGGGCCATCAGCGCGGTGACCACGGGGTAGAGCGAGGCCAGCACCGCGGCGACGGCCACCGACCCGCGGTGCGAGGCGGCGGCGAAGGCGGCGTTCGCGGCGACGTCGGCCACCCCGACCG
>NZ_JBEYFP010000188.1:0-10097 GCF_040634455.1 Kitasatospora sp. NPDC007106 | reverse complement strand
TTTAATTAACCGGCTACCCCCTAGTTCTACACATAACCCACAACACTCTTTCCATACCCGCCGCTCTTCCGATCTGTACGGCACCCGCCCGCCGCCGCGCCGGGCGCGGCGGCGGGTCGCGGCCGGAGCGGGCGTCACGGCGCCTGGAAGCCCGCGGCGGTGAGGGCCTGGGCGGCCTCGGCGGACCGGATGTACGCGACGAAGGCGGCGGCGGCCGGGGCGTTGGGCGCCTTGGCCAGCGCGGCGATCGGGTAGTCGTTCACGGCCTTGGCCGCCTCGGGGAACTCCACACCGTCGATCTTCGCAGCATCGGCCTGCACATCGGTCCGGTACACGAGCGAGGCGTCGACCTCGCCGAGCTCGACCTTGGTCAGGGCGCCCTTGACGTCCTGCTCCAGGGTGACGGGGGTGATGTTCACCCCGCCGGCCTGGAGGGCCTTCAGGGCGGCGGCGCCGCAGGGCACCTCCTTGGCGCACAGCGCGACCTTGACCCCGGAGAGGTCCTTGAGGCCGGTGATGTGCTTCGGGTTGCCCTTGGGGACGGCGATCTCCAGCGTGTTCCGCACGAACACCTGGGGCGTGCCCTCGGCGGCCTTGGCGTCGCTGACGGTCTTCATGGTGGCCGGGCTGGCGGCGGCGAAGACGTCCGCGGGGGCGCCGGAGACGATGCTCTGGGCGAGCGCCGAGCTGCCGCCGAAGTTGAAGGTCACCTTCACACCGGGGTTGGCGGCCTCGAACTTCTTGCCGAGCGCGGTGAAGGTCTCCTTCAGCGAGGCGGCGGCGAAGACGGTCAGGTCGCCGGAGACCTTGGCGGCCGAGGACGGGGCACCCGCGGAGGCGGCGGAGGACGCCGGTGCGGCGTTGCTGCTCGAGGTGCCGCTGCTGCCGCAGGCGGTGAGGCCGGCGGCGAGGGCGACCGCGGCGAGGGCGGCGACGGCGGAACGGCGTCTTGCGGTGCTCATGGGGTTCCCCTTCTGCCGCGCCGCTGGGAGGCGCGGAGGTGCGGTGACAACGGCGATCATACTGTCGTAGATGCGGGCCGCACGTCCCCTGTTTCATCGCACAGGCCAGCATGTGGGCGCCCCGTCTCTCGCATGTGCGATGCCCCGGGCCGAAAATCCCTGGCCCTGCCGCCGGGCCGCCGCCAGAGTGTTCCCCGTCGTATCGAACGGGGAGGGACACCGATGTCCACACTGCGCGTCACCGCGGAACACCTGACCATCCTGGAGCACCCCAACGCCGACGCCCTGGAGCTGGCGCAGATCGGCCTGTACCGGGCGGTGGTCGCCAAGGGCGCGTACCGCACCGGCGAGACCGCGGTGTACATCCCCGAGCAGGCCGTGCTGCCGGCCGCCCTGATCGAGGAGCTCGGACTGACCGGGCGCCTGGCCGGCTCCAACGCCGACCGGGTCAAGGCCGTCCGGCTGCGCGGCGAGCTCTCGCAGGGCATCGTCTGCCGCCCGGGCGAACTGGCGGACGTCGACCTGGCCGCCGCCGCCGAGAGCGGCGAGGACTTCGCGGAGCGCCTCGGCATCACCAAGTGGCGCCCGCCGATCCCCACCCACATGAACGGCGACGTCGAGGCCGCCCCCGACCTGCTGCCCTGGGTGGACATCGAGAACCTCAAGCGCTTCCCGACCGTCTTCGAGCCCGGCGAGCCCGTTGTCGTCACCGAGAAGGTGCACGGCAGCTGCTGCCTGGTCACCTACCACGCCGAGTCCGGCGAGGTGCAGGTCTCCTCCAAGGGCATCGGCGCCCAGGGCCTCGCCCTCAAGGAGGACGACACCAACCTGTACTGGCGGGCCGTGCGGGCGCACGGCGTCCCCGAGGTGGCCGCGGCCCTCGCCGAGCGGATCGGCGCCAGCCGGGTCGGCGTCTTCGGCGAGGTCTTCGGCGCCGGCGTGCAGGACCTCTCCTACGGCGCCTCCGGCCGCACCGAACTCCCCGGCTACGCCGTGTTCGACGTGTCGGCCGTCGTCGACGGGCAACTGCGCTGGCTCGACGCCGCCGAGGTGCTCGGCGGCGAACTGCCCGTGGTGCCCGAGCTGTGGCGCGGCCCCTACGACCAGGCCGTGGTGCTGGAGCTCGCCGACGGCCGGGAGACCGTCTCCGGCAAGGAGCTGCACATCCGCGAGGGCGTCGTCGTCCGCACGCAGGCCGAGCGGTACAGCCCCGTCACCGGCGGCCGGGCGATCGCCAAGGCGGTCGGCGGCGCCTACCTCACCCGCAAGGGCGGCACCGAGTACGAGTGACCCGGGCCGGGTGTGTGTGCGGATCGTCACGTCCGGTCCGCACGCACGCCCTACTCTCCTGACGACCACTCAGTCACTATGGAACCAGGAGAGATCCGACCCGAGGGGGACACTGTGCAGGCCACCACCCGGACACCCGGCCCGACGGGGCTGCCGCTGATCGGCTCGATGCTCGACCTGACCAGGGACCCGCTCGCCGCCTACCTCGCCGCGCACCGCGAGCACGGCGACGTGGTGCGCTTCACCGCCGGGCCGCCCGGCCTGCGCGTCGAGTTCTACATGGTGTTCTCGCCGGAGGGCGCCCAGCAGGTGCTCGCCGCCCGCGCGGCCGACTTCCGCAAGGACAACACCTTGTACGAGGAGGTCCGGCTCAGCCTCGGCAACGGCCTGCTCACCGCCCAGGACGCCGACTACCAGCGCCAACGCCGGCTCGTCCAACCACTGTTCACCAAACGCCGGGTGGACGGCTACGCCGACGCGATCGCCCAGGAGTCCGCCGCCCTCGTCGAACGCTGGACAGCCGTGCCCGGCGGCGTCGTCGACGCCGCCGAGGAGATGTCCGGCTTCGCGCTGCGGGCCGTCGCCCGGATCCTCTTCGGCACCGACGTGGAAGAGGCCATCGGCGCCGTCCGCCGCTCCTTCCCGGTGCTCGGCGCGTACGTCCGCGACCGCGGCTTCGCCCCCGTCCGGATCCCCCGGCAGTGGCCCACCCCCGGCAACCGCGAGGCCCAGGCCGCCGAACGCGAGCTGTACGCCGTCTGCGACGCCATCATCGCCCGCCGCGCCGGACAGCACTCCGACGACCTGCTCGGACTCCTGGCCGCCGCCCGCGGCGAGGACGGCGAACGGCTCGACCCGTCCGAACTCCGCGACCAGGTCCTGATCTTCCTGCTGGCCGGCCACGAGACCACCGCCACCTCGCTCGCCTTCGCCCTGCACCTGCTCGGCAAGCACCCCGCCGAACAGAAGCGCGCCCGCGAGGAAGCCCTCGCCGTGCTCGGCGACCGGCCGCCGCAGGCCGACGACCTCGCCGCCCTGCCCTACACCACGGCCGTGCTGAAGGAAGCCATGCGGCTGTTCCCGGCCGCCGCGGTGATCGGCCGCCGCGCGGTCGCCGACAGCGAGATCGGCGGCGTCCGGATCCCCGCCGGTGCGGACGTCCTCGTCTCCCCGTACGTGACGCACCGCCACCCCGGGCACTGGGAGGAGCCGGAGCGCTTCGACCCGGAACGGTTCACCCCGGAACGGGAGGCCGGGCGGCACCGCTACGCCTGGTTCCCGTTCGGCGGAGGGCCGAGGGCCTGCATCGGCCAGCACTTCTCGATGCTGGAGTCGGTGCTGGCACTGGCCGCCGTCCTGCGGGAGTTCGAGGTCGAGACCGTCGACACCGAGGTCCCGCTCGGCCAGGCCATCACCCTGGAGGCCCGCGGCCCCGTCCGCATCCGCCTCACCCGGAGGTAGGTGCAGGCGCACATGGGCCGCGCCCCTGATGGGTTGTCCCGGCGTGAGGGGTGTGCCGACAGGGGCGCGGGAGGTGGCCCCACGCGCCCCTGGTTCAGCTGTCGCCTATGTGACGGTGCAGGGGGTGTTGTTGAGGGTGAAGGTGGCGGGCTTGGTGTTGGTGCCCGTCCAGGTGCCGTTGAAGCCGAACGAGGTGGTGCCGCCGTTGGCCGGGAGGCTGCCGTTGTAGGCGAGGTTGGTGACGGTGACGTCGGCGCCGGTCTGGGTGACGGCGCCGTTCCAGAGCGAGCTGACGGTCTGGCCGTTGGCGAAGGACCACTTCAGCGTCCAGCCGTTGACCGCGGTGCCGCCGGTGTTCTTGACGGTCACGTTGGCGCCGAAGCCGCCGCCCCACTGGCTGCTGACCGCGTAGGTCACCTCGCAGGAGGACCCGGGGTTGGGGCTGCTCGAAGGCGAGGACGACGGTGAGGCAGACGGCGACGGCGAGGCCGGGTTCGAGCCGGAGGCCGAGGCGGAGGGCGACGGGGAGAGGGTGGTCACCGCGGAGGTGTCGCCGACGATGATGCCGCGGCCGTTGGTGGAGACGTACACCCGGCCGTAGACCCGCGGGTCGCCGGTGATCGCGGCGCCCGTCCAGCCCCACTGGTGGTTGTCGTCGTTGATCCGCACCCAGCTGGCCCCGGCGTTGTCGGAGCGGAAGATGCCGCGGACGCCGCCGATCTGGGCGCTGGTGTAGAGCGCGGGGTAGGAGGTGCCGGTCGCGGCCTTGCCGAAGCCGATGCTGTCGGCCTTGTCGACGCCGGCGAGGCGGGTGAAGGAGGTGCCCGAGTCGGTGGAGTGCCACAGGCCGTAGGTGGCGTCGTCGGCGCCGCCGGCGAACCAGATGTCGCCCTCGGTGGTGGTGAGCGCCTTGAAGCGGACGTTGCCCTTGGCCGGCAGGCCGGTGGCCGCGGTCCTGGCGAAGGTGGCGCCGCCGTCGGTGGAGAGGTAGAAGGCCCCGGCCGCGTAGCCGTAGAACTTCTTGGGGTTGACCCGGTCGGCCTGGACGCTCGCGCCGGCCGGCAGGCCGCTCGCGGCCGTCCAGGAACTGCCGCCGAAGGCGCCGGCGACGGGGGAGGCGCCGCCGGGGGACCAGACGACCCGGGTGCCGTCGGCGGAGAGCGCGACGGTGCCGCCGGAGGTGATGCCGCTCGGCTCGCTGCTCGCCGCGTACCAGTTGGCGCCGTTGTCGTTGGAGAAGGCGATGTGCTTGTCGGTGGAGCCGCTGGAGGTGTTGCCGACCCGGACGACGGTGTTGCCGTTGGTCTGGGCGAAGTCCAGGGCGGTGGTGGTGCCGTGGTTCGGCGACTGGAACATCATCGCCGGGGTGGTGGTCAGCGAGGTGTGGCGGAAGCCGCCGATGTCGCCGAGGGCGCTGATGAGCGGGGCGCCGGTGGGCGGGCTGATCAGGTCCTGGACGGCGGTCTCCTCCAGGCCCTCGACCATCGGCTTGACGGTGATCTTCGAGCCGGCGTCCCAGGCGGTGAGGTCGTCGGTGCCGTAGAGGGTGGCGCCGGTGCCGTACATCATCCGGTCGGAGTTGAACGGGTCGATCTCCAGCGACTCGGTCATCCAGCCGAGCTTGGGCGTCTCCTCCGGCGGCGAGGGGTGGTTGCCCCAGCTCAGCCACGGGGAGGTGGTGGTGTCCAGGGTGTAGTGGTCGACCCGGTTCGGGTAGCCGTTGTACTCCCAGATCGGCTTGAAGGTCGCGCCGTAGTCGGTGGAGCGGTAGATCTGGGTGTCCGGCCACCAGGAGCTGTAGCCGGTCACCATCACCACGTTGGGGTGCTGACGGTCGACCGACAGGCCGCTGTAGCCGAAGTAGGCGCCGGAGTCGGAGGACTTGACCGGGCTGATCTGCAGCCAGCTGCCGGCCTTGGTGTCGTACCGCCAGACGTCGCCCTTGGCGCCGTCGTACGGGCCGCCGGTGTCGCTGGTGGCGAGGTAGAGGTAGCCGTTGACACTGTCGAGCACGCCCTTGTGCGGCAGGAAGCCGGTGGGCTGGCCGGCCAGGCGGGTCCAGGTGGCGCCGCCGTCGGTGGAGCGGTAGACGTTGTTCTCCTTGTCGGCGACGCCGACGTAGACCGTCTTGGTGGCGGCGCCCGCGGCGGCGCTGGACTTGTCGAAGGTCACCCAGAGCACGCCCGGGTTGGAGCTGAGGTAGCCGCTGGTGTCGGTGGGGTCCTGCTGGTAGTTGCCGGCGTTGGGGAAGGCGGTGACCTTGGCCCAGGTGGCGCCGTAGTCGGTGGACTTCCAGAGGCCGTTGCCCTCGGGTGCGCCGAAGTAGACGATCCGGTCGTCGTTGGGGTCGACGGCGAGCCGCTCGCCCATGCCGCGGCCGGGCATGTTGCCGCCGATCTTGAACGGCATGGTGGTGCGGGCCCAGGTCTTGCCCTTGTCGGTGGAGCGCAGGACGGCGCCGTTGTTCGGGTCCCAGCTGTTGGTGTAGTTGCCGGCCGCGACGTACACCCGGTTGGTCTGCACGGGGTCGGTGGCGAGCGAGGCGACGCCGGTGAGGTTCCAGTCGTTCCAGCCGACCGAGTCGAGCAGCGGGATCCACTTCTTGGTGGCCGGGTCCTGGCGGTAGGCGCCGCCGATGTCGGTGCGGGCGTAGACCAGGTCCTTCTCGGTCTGGTTGAAGACGATGCCGGGGACGAAGCCGCCGCCGTCGACCCTGGCGTTGCTCCAGGTGTAGGTGTCGGAGGTGGCCTCGGTGGCGGCCGTGGCGGTGCTGTGCAGGCCGGACAGCCAGGACACCGCCAGGCCGCAGCTCACCGCCAGCGCCGTGACGGCCGTCCGGGGACGGGAGAGGACAGGGGGCATGGGGGAACGGACTCCTTCGCGGGCCCGCGAGGGGTGGGGAGAGGGCCACCACGGTCGACGCGACCGTGGGGAGGGATGCCCCCGCGCAACGGGTGGGGCGCGTCGTGCGGGCCGTCGTGGCGTGACCCTAACCGCGCCGGTGCGCGGGCAGAAGGGCGGCGTACGAGCCCTGTCCGCAACCGGACATGACGGAACATCAGTCATTTCGGCACACGGGGTCCGCCCATTCGAGCACACCCGCCGGGTTCGACGGGCAGCTTTTCACATCTTCCGGTGACCATTTGTGAACGCTGGGTAGCGTCCACCGCATCCGAGAAGCCCTTCGCACGTGCGAACGGCATATGACCGACCGTCCGGTCACGTCCTTCGGAGGCCCTGATGGGAACCATGAACCACGTCAGCTTCGGCTGGCCGACCCCGGCACTGTCGTACCTGATGGCCTGCGTCGGTGCCGCGCTCGGGCTGCGGTGCACCCTCCGGGCGCTGTCCGCGAGCGGGCCGTCCCGCCGCAACTGGCTGCTCACCGCCGCCGCCGCGATCGGCTCCGGGATCTGGACCATGCACTTCGTCGCGATGTTCGGCTTCACCGTCGAGGGCACCGAGCTGCGCTACGACGTCCCGCTCACCGTGCTCAGCCTGCTCGTCGCCGTCGTCGTCGTCGGCCTCGGCGTCTTCACCGTCGGCTACGGCCGGCACCGCGGCCGCAGCATCCTGCTCGGCGGCCTCACCACCGGCATCGGCGTCGCCGCCATGCACTACCTCGGCATGGCCGCACTGCGGCTGCACGGCACCGTCGAGTACGCCCCCGCCACCGTGGTGCTGTCCGTCGCCATCGCCGTGGGTGCCGCCACCGCGGCGCTCTGGGCCGCCGTCGCCATCCGCACCCTGGTGGCCGCCGGCGGCGCCGCCCTGATCATGGGCGTCGCGGTCAGCTGCATGCACTACACCGGCATGGCCGCCGTCCACGTCCACCTGGACCCGGCCCGCACCGACCTCGGCGGCGCGACCCCGATGCAGTTTGTCTTCCCGCTGGCCGTCGGCCTCGGCTCCTTCCTCTTCCTCACCTCCGCGTTCGTCGCACTGTCCCCCACAGCCCAGGAGCGCGCCGCCTACCGCGAGGCCGGCGAACTCGCCATCGAGGACCTCGGCACCGCCGACCTCGACCGCGCCGCCTAGGACCGCCCACCACGGTCACGGGCGCCCCTGACGCCACCGCTCGAAAGGACCCCGCGCCCCATGCGAGCAAGCCGCGGCACACCGCGCACCGCACCGGCCACCGGGCCGAGCTCCGCCGGACACAGCCCCGGCCCGACCGGGCCCGCCGGCCGGCACCGCGGCCCACAGGCCCGGGAGGAGGCCGCCGACGCCCACGGCCACCCCGCACCGCCGGCGGCCCCGGCCCGCTCCGGCGGGCTGCGGCTGCGCCCCCGCACCGTCCGCGCCAGGATCGTCGCCCTGCTGATGGTGCCGGTCGTCTCCGTGCTGGCGCTCTGGTCCTTCGCCACCGTCACCACGGCCCGCGGCGTCTGGGACACCCTGCACCTCAAGGTCGTCACCCGGACGGTGCTCGACCCCGTCGCCGCCACCGTCACCGGCCTGCAGGCCGAACGCACCGCCGCCGGGCAGCTGCTGGCCGGCGGGCCGCCCGGCCGGGAGAACGCGCTGCGCGAGGCCGCCGCCGCGACCGACCGGGCCGCCGCCCCGCTGCACCTCGCCGACGGCTACAACCGGGCCGACGCCGAGGGCCTCGGTGACGAGACCGCCGGCCGGGTCGACGAACTCACTGCCGCCGTCGCCGCCCTGCCCGCGCTGCGCGCCAAGGTCCTCCAGCACCAGGCCGGCTGGCCCGAGACGTACGCCGCCTACACCGCCGCGATCGACCGTGCCCTGGAGGTCACCGGTTCGGTCACCGCCCTGCAGGACCACCGGGTCGCCTCCGACGCCCGGGTGCTGCTGGAGTTCTCCCGGGCCCGCGAACTGCTCGCCCGGGAGGACAGCCTGCTGCGGGCCGGCCAGGCCGCAAGCCGTCTCGACGAGCCCCAGCGGCGCGACTTCGGCGCCGCCGTCTACGCCCGGCGGCTCTTCGAGCAGACCGCCTCGCGTGACCTGCGCCCGGCCGACCGCTCCGCCCTGCAGGCCGTCACCGGCGGCGCGGACTACCGCGAACTCGCGCGCCTGGAGGACGCCGTCCGGGACGCCCCCGACGGCCGCGGCGCCCTGCAGGCCGCGCCCGCCGACCGCTGGGCGGACCTCGCCGACGCCACCGCCCGCGGCCTGGCCGACGTGGAACGGGCCGCCGGCAGCGCCGCCGCCGAACGCTCCGACCCGTACGCGCTCGGGCTGTTCACCCCGGCCGGGCTCGCCGTGCTGCTCGGCCTCGCCGCCGTGCTCGCCTCGCTGCTGATCTCCGTCCAGATCGGTCGCGGCCTGGTCACCGAACTCGTCCGGCTGCGCAACTCCGCCCTCGAACTCGCCGGCCGCACCCTGCCCGCGACCATGCGGCGGCTGCGCGCCGGCGAGGAGATCGACATTGCCGCCGAGGCGCCGCTGCGGCCGCACGGCGGCGACGAGATCGGCCAGGTGCACGGCGCCCTCGGCCGGGTGCAGCGGGCCGCAGTCACCGCCGCGGTGGAGCGCGCCGAGGTGCTGTCCGGGGTGTCCGGCGTGTTCGTCAACCTCGCCCGGCGCAGCCAGGTGCTGGTGCACCGCCAGCTCACCCTGCTGGACGCGATGGAGCGCCGTACCGAGGACCCGGCCGAGCTGGCCGACCTCTTCCGCCTGGACCACCTCACCACCCGGATGCGCCGCCACGCCGAGGGCCTGATCATCCTCTCCGGGGCGGCCCCCGGGCGGGCCTGGCGCAAGCCCGTCCCGCTGATGGACGTGGTGCGGGCCGCCGTCGCCGAGGTCGAGGAGTACGCCCGGGTCGAGGTGCACCGGCTGCCGCCCGCGGCGGTCTCCGGGCAGGCCGTCGCCGACCTCACCCACCTGGTCGCCGAACTCGTCGAGAACGCCACCGGCTTCTCGCCGCCGCACACCAGGGTGCACGTCCGCGGCGAGCAGGTCGGCAACGGCTACGCCGTGGAGATCGAGGACCGCGGCCTCGGCATGGGCCCCGAGGCGATGGCCGACGCCAACCGCCGGATCGAGGCCTCCGAGCAGGTCGACCTCTTCGACAGCGACCGGCTCGGCCTCTTCGTGGTCAGCCGCCTCGCCCGCCGGCACGGCGTCCGGGTGTCGCTGCGGCCCTCCGCGTACGGCGGCACCACCGCGGTGGTGCTGCTGCCGACCGCCCTGCTGGAGACCGGGTCACCGGCCGGTCCGGCCGCCGTGACGGAGCCGGCCGCCGACGCACGACCGGAGGCGGCCCCGGCTCCCGCTGCCGCCCCTGCCACTGCCGCCGTCCCGGCCCCGGAGCCCGAGCGGCAGGACCCGCCGGCCGTCCGCCCGCTGCCGACCGCCGCGCCCTTCGGCGCCCTCGGGGACGACCCGGGCGTGCTGCGGCCGACGCCGTTCCGCGCC
>NZ_JBEYFP010000187.1:0-10107 GCF_040634455.1 Kitasatospora sp. NPDC007106 | reverse complement strand
CGCGGCGCCCCCCCCCCCCCCCCCCCGGCCGCCGAGCCCCGGGTGCTCGCCCTGGACGGGGCGATCGCGGCCCTGGACCTCTCCGTCCAGGCGCAGATCCCGGGCCTGCCCGCCCGCATCCGAGCGGAGACCGGGCCGGCCCTGCCGTTCCTCACCCACGACCTCGGCGACCCGCAGGAGCCTTGCAGACAGGGCCTGTTCGCCTCCGTCCCGAAGCCGGGCCGGAAGCCGCGGAGCAGGGACGAAAGCCTCATGTGCGGGACGGCCGCCTCCGGAAGCCCGGCGAAACCGCTTGACGAATGGTCAAGAAGTGTTGACCATTGAGGGCATGCCTACCGACGATCTTCCCGAGACGTTCCACGTCACCACCGACGAACAGCTGCGGGCCGTCTCCAACCTGACGCGCCACCGGATCATGGCCGTGCTCCGCTTCGAGCCCGCGACGATCACGCAGATCGCCGAGCGCGTGGGCCTCGCGAAGGGGAGTTCCAGCTACCACGTACGACTGCTCGAACGGGCCGGCCTGGTGACGGTGGTGCGCACCCGGAAGGTCCGCGGGGTCACCGAGCGGTACTACGCCATGGCCGCGCGGTCGATCGTGCTGCCGGACCCGGGCGAAGGAGGGCCCGACGTGCTGATGCGGCACGCGGTGGCGGACCTGGAGGCGGCGCCGGCGGACGGTGAGCGGCACGTGCGGATGGCCCATCTGCGGCTCACCGAGGAGCAGTTCGCGGAGCTGGGGGCGCGACTGGAGGCACTGGCGGACGAGTACCGGGAGCTCTCCGACCCGTCGCTGCCGGACGCGTCACTCGTCTTCGCACTCTTCCGCCCGGCGTCGCACGTGCAGGCCGAGGGGGATGCCAAGTGACCTCGGACATCAGGAAGTTGCCGACCGGGTTCGGACGGCTGTGGACCGCGCAGACGGTGTCCTCGCTCGGTGACGGCGTGTCGCACGCCGCGCTGCCGCTCCTCGCACTGACGCTGACGCGGGATCCGATGGCGCTCGCCGTCGTCACGGCCGCCGGAACGCTGCCGTGGCTGCTCTTCGGGGTGCTCGGCGGTGCGCTGGTGGACCGCTGGGACCGTCGCCGCACGATGTGGGCCACGGACGCGGCACGCGCGGTGCTGCTCGCGGTACCGGCGGCAGCGGCCGCGCTCGACGTGCTGAGCATCCCCCTGCTCGCGGCCGTCGCCTTCCTGCTCGGCCTCGGCGGACTCTTCTTCGACACGGCCGCCACGGCCTACCTGCCGGACCTGCTCGGCCGCGACCCCGCGCTCCTGGAACGCGCCAACTCCCGCCTGCGCGGCAGCCAGACCGCCGCCTCCGGCTTCGCCGGGCCGCCCGCGGGCAGCGCCCTGCTCGCGCTCGGGCGGGCGTTCCCGCTGCTCACCGACGCCGTGTCGTTCGCACTCTCCGCACTGCTCGTACGCTCGCTGCCCGCCGCGCCCCGGCCCGTACCGCAGGCCCGTGAGTCGCTGCTGCGCCAGGCGCGGGACGGCGCCTCGTACGTGTTCCGGGACCGGCTGCTGCTCGGGCTCGCGCTGCGTCCGGCCGTCGGGAACATCGCCTTCCTCGCCGTGGAGACCGTACTCGCGCTCTTCGCGCACGACCGTCTCGGCATCGGCACCTCCGGCTTCGGCCTGCTCCTCACGGCGGAGGCCACCGGCGGTCTGCTCGGCGCGGGCATCGCCTCCTTCCTCGGCCGGCGACTCGGCACCGGCACCGCGCTGACCTGCACGGCCGCGGTCGAGGGACTCGCCGTCCTGGGGCTCGCCGCCGCCCCGAACCCGTACGTCGCCGGTCTCGCGCTCGCCGTCTGCGGGGCGGGCATGGGCGCCACCATGGTGCTCGCCCCCTCCCTCCGGCAGGCGGTCGTCCCCGCCCACCTGATGGGCCGGGTCGCCTCCACCTCCCGCATGCTCGCCATGTGCGCCGCCCCGTTCGGCGCCTTCCTCGGCGGCTGGCTGGCCACCGCCTACGACGTACGCACCCCGCTCTACGCCGCCGCCGGCCTCCTCCTCACCATGACCGCCGTCACGTCGACCATGACCAGTAACCGCCGGGTCGAGGCGGCGTTGCGCGCCGCCGTCCCGGCCGGGGGCCCGGAGCGCGCGGAATCCGCGGATCTCGTTCCGGAGGGCGCCGTCTAGGCCCGGAGTACGAGAGAGCGGAGCCGGCGGGACCCCCGGGTCCGCACCGGCTCCGCCCCCTTCGGGGCCGCAGTCGCGCAGCAGGACGGCCAGCAGCACACCGGCCGCCCCGAGCCCCACCCGCCCGCGCCACGGACCCGCCACCGGGACCGCATCCGGTCCGGTCCCCGGCGGAGGCGCGGGTCAGGAACGGACAGGCCGCATGCCCCCGGCGCCGGCGATCCGCGACGCGGCGTCCGACCCGAACAGGTCGAGGACCTCCGCCGCGCGGCGCGGCTCGCCCGACGCGGCCAGGACGGCCCCGCCGAACGTCGAGCCGATCGCGGCGTCGCCCGGCAGCGGGCCGGCCACGACGACACCCGGCAGACCCATCAGCTCACTGTGCTGCTGGAAGGCCAGTTCCGCCTCGCCCGCAGCGAGCAGGCTGCCGACCGGCACCCCCGGCGGCGCCTGGACGAGCCGGCGGTCGACCCGGTCGGCGAGACCCAGCCGGGCCACCAGCCCGACCAGGGCCGTGCCGCTGGGGCCCGTCGAGTAGGCGATCCGCTCGGCGGCCAGCAGAGCGGCCCGCAGGTCCGACACCGAGTCGAGGGCCGGGACGGGCGAACCCTCCGGCACCGCCGCGACGACCTGGGAGACCCACAGCGGACGCACCGTGCCCGGCACCAGGTGCCCCTCGGCCGCCAGCTTCGCCAGTGCGTCGTCCGCGAGCACGAGCAGGTCGGCCTCGGCACCCCCGCGCACCCGCCGGGCGACCTCGACGCCGCCGGCCGACTCGAACCGCACGGCCGTGTCGTGGGCGGTCCGGAGGTGCTCGGAGAGCCCGGCCAGGATCAGGCGCGTCGCCATCGAGGACAGTCCGGAGATCTCCCGGTCCACGTTGCCTCCTTCTGCGCGGCCGATGCTACGACGGGCGAATGGGCAGCTCAATGCCGGTCTGCGACACTGGCCGCGTGAGTGCAACCCGGAGCACGGCGGCTGGAAAAGTTCTCGAGATCCTCTCGACCTTCGGCCGCGAGTGCCAGTCGCAGACGCTGTCGGAGATCGCTCAGCGTACGGGCCTGGCCCTGAGCACCGCCCACCGGGTCGTCGCCGAGCTCGCCGCCTGGGGAGCCCTCGAACGCGGCGAGGACGGCTCCTGGCACGTCGGACTGCGGCTCTGGGAGATCGCCTCCGGCTGCCCCCGCAGTCAGATCCTGCGCGACGTGGCACTGCCGTTCATGCAGGACCTCTACGAGGCGACCCACGAGAACATCCAGCTCGCGGTGCGCGAGGGCACCGAACTCGTCTTCGTCGAACGGATCGCCGGGCACCGCTCGGTGGAGCTGGTCACCATGGTCGGTTCCCGCTTCCCCATCGGCTCCACCGGGATGGGCCGCGTCCTGCTGGCGCACGCACCGCAGGACATCCAGGAGGCGGTCCTCGACGCACCGCTGCGCGCCTGGACCCCGCACACCGTCACCGACCCGAAGACCCTGCGCGCCCAACTGGACCGGATCCGCCGCGAACAGGTCTTCGTGAGCGACCGCCAGCTCTCCGAGAGCACCGTCGCGGTGGCCGCACCCGTACGGATCGGCCGGACCGGGCCGGTCGGCGCCGCACTGGGGATCGTCATCGCGGCACGCGGCGCGAGCCGCGCCCGCGGACTGCGGGAGCCGCTGCTGCGGGCCGTGCACGGCATCTCCGACGAACTCGGCAGGCGCGCCCGCGGCGCAGTCTGACCGGTCGGACGCGCCATCACGGGGCGCCACCCAGGGGCGCGTGGGGGAGCTCCCCTGAGCGGTACTTCCGTCAGGCGGAAGTGGTGCTGACCCGGTGCGGTCGCGGATGCCAGCGTTCGGGGTGTTCCAGACGCTCGCAGTCGTTCAGGAGATGCCATGGCCGAGGCCGTCGTCGACACCGTCACCTCCGTTCCGGTCGCCGTCGTCGGCGCCGGCCCGGCCGGCCTCATGCTGGCGCACCTGCTGGGCCGCGCCGGGGTCGCGACGGTCGTGGTCGACACCCGCACCCGGCACGAGATCGAGACCACCCAGCGCGCCGGCATCCTCGAAGCCGGTGCCGCCCGCGACCTGGTGGAGACCGGGGTGTCCGACCGCGTCCTGCACGAGGGCCACGAGCACGAGGGCATCGAACTCCGCTTCGGCGGCCGCCCGCACCGCATCGACTTCAAGGAGCTGGTGGGCGCGTCGGCCTGGCTCTACCCGCAGACCGACGTGTTCACCGACCTGGCGAACGCCCGTGACCGCGACGGCGGCACCGTCCTGTTCGGGGTGAAGGACACCGAGGTCCTCGACATCACGACCGCCGCCCCCCGGGTCCGCGTCACCGCGTCCGACGGCACCCGCCACGAGATCAGGGCGCGGTACGTGGTGGGCGCGGACGGGTCGCGGAGCACGTGCCGCGACCTGGTGCCCGAGGACCGGCGGGTGCGGTACGGCAAGGAGTACCCGTTCGCCTGGTTCGGCATCATGGCCGAGGCGCCGACGAGCGCGCCCGAACTGGTCTACGCGCACTCCGAGCACGGTTTCGCCCTGATCAGCCGGCGCACCGAGACCGTGCAGCGGATGTACTTCCAGTGCGGCCCCGACGAGTCCGCCGCCGCCTGGACGGACGACCGGATCTGGGAGACGCTGCAGGCCCGGGTGGCCGGCCGGGACGGCTTCCGCCTCCGCGAGGGGCGGATCCTGGAGCGGACGGTGCTGCGGTTCCGCTCCTTCGTCCAGGAGCCGATGCGCTGGGGATCGCTGGCCCTCGCGGGCGACGCCGCGCACACCGTGCCGCCGACCGGTGCCCGCGGGCTCAACCTCGCGCTGCACGACGTGAAGGTGCTCGCCGGGGTCCTGCTGCGGGCGCTCGGCGGCGCGGGCGACAGCGCGCTGGACGACTACCAGCCGCGCGCCCTGCAACGGGTCTGGCGGGCGCAGAACTTCTCCTCCTGGATGACCCGGCTGCTGCACACCGCGCCCGGCGACGACGCCTTCGACCTGCGGCGCCAGCTCGGTGAACTCGACAACGTGGCGGGCTCCCGCGCCGGCCGCACCTACCTCGCCGAGCAGTACACCGGTTGGCCCACCGGCGCCTGACCGGACGCCGCACCCTGCCCCCCTGCACCACCACCCGGGAGACACCGTGATCATCGACTGCCACGGCCACTTCACCACCGCACCACCGCAGTTGGCCGCCTGGCGGGACCGGCAGGTCGCGGCGGTCGGCACCCCCGCCGCCGCACCCGACCCCGACGACCTGGTCATCACCGACGGCGACCTGCGCGAGGCGATCGAGTCCAACCAGCTGCGGCTCATGGACGAGCGCGGCATCGACCTGACGGTCTTCTCCCCGCGGGCCAGCTTCATGGCCCACCACATCGGCGACTTCGAGGTCTCCTCGGTGTGGGCGCGGATCTGCAACGACCTGGTCCACCGGGTCAGCACGCTCTACCCCGACCGCTTCGCGACGGGCGCGATGCTCCCGCAGTCGCCCGGGGTGGACCCCGCCAGCTGCCTCCCCGAGCTGCGCCGCGCGGTCGAGGAGCTCGGCGCGGTGACGGTCAACCTCAACCCCGATCCCTCGGGCGGCAGGTGGACGTCGCCGCCGCTGACCGACCGCAGCTGGTACCCGCTCTACGAGGCGATGGCCGAGTACGAGGTCCCCGCGATGATCCACGTCAGCACCTCGTGCAACCCGGCCTTCCACACCACCGGCGCGCACTACCTGAACGCCGACACCACGGCGTTCATGCAGCTGGTCGAGGGCGACCTGTTCGCCGACTTCCCGACCCTGCGGTTCGTGATCCCGCACGGCGGCGGCGCGGTGCCCTACCACTGGGGCCGGTTCCGCGGCCTGGCGGCGGCGCTCGGCCGGCCGGACCCGGAGGCGCTGCTGGAGAACGTCCTCTTCGACACCTGCGTCTACCACCAGCCCGGCATCGACCTGCTCACGCAGGTGGTTCCGAGCCGGTCGGTGCTCTTCGCCAGCGAGATGATCGGCGCCGTCCGCGGCATCGACCCGCGCACCGGCCACCACTACGACGACACCAGGCGGTACGTCGAGGCCACCCCGCACCTCACCGAGGAGGACCGGGCCGCCGTCCGCTCCGGCAACGCCCTGCGCGTCCATCCCCGCCTCGCCGCCCGCCTCGCCGGCCGCCGTGCCGCAGCCGGCCACTGACCCCGGGAGAACGACCATGGAACACACCGAGATCGGCGTCGTCCGCACCGCGATCACCCGCGCCGAGCCCGAGGCCGTCGCCGCCCTGTCGGCCTTCGGCGTGGCCACCGTCCACGAGGCCATGGGCCGGGTCGGCCTGATGCGCCCCTACCTGCGCCCGGCCTACCCGAAGGCGCGGCTGTGCGGGACGGCGGTCACCGTGCTGCTGCAGCCCGGCGACAACTGGATGCTGCACGTCGCCGCCGAGCAGATCCGCGAGGGCGACGTCGTGGTCGCGGCCTGCACGACCGAGAGCGAGGACGGCTTCTTCGGCGAACTGCTCGCGACCTCCTTCCGCGCCCGCGGCGCCGCCGGGCTGGTCATCGACGGCGGGGTGCGCGACGCGGCCGACCTGGAGGCGATGGACTTCCCGGTCTTCGCTCGGGCGGTCAACGCCAAGGGCACGGTCAAGGCCACCCTCGGCTCGGTCAACGTGCCGGTGGTCTGCGCCAACGCCCTCGTCCGGCCCGGCGACGTCGTGCTGGCCGACGCCGACGGCGTCGTGGTGGTCCCGCGCGAGCGGGCCGCCGAGGTCGCCGAGGCCTCGGCGAAGCGGGAGGCCAACGAGGAGGACAAGCGCGCCCGGTTCCGCGCCGGCGAACTCGGCCTGGACATGTACGGGATGCGCGGCCTGCTGGCCGCACTGGGCCTGCGTTACGAGGACCGACCGATGGGGGCCGACCGACGAGGACCGACCGACGAGGACCGAGCGATGACGACGACGGAGTTCGAGAAGACCCCCGGCTGGCTGGACTGGTACGCCGGCCCGAGCCGCCCGCGGTTCCGGCTGCCCGCGGGCGCCGTCGACGCGCACTGCCACGTCTTCGGCCCGGGCGCCGAGTTCCCGTACGCCCCCGAGCGGAAGTACACCCCCTGCGACGCCTCCAAGGACCAACTCTTCGCACTGCGTGACCAGTTGGGGTTCGCGCGGAACGTCGTCGTGCAGGCGACCTGCCACGGCCCCGACAACCGTGCCATGGTCGACGCCCTCCGCGCCTCGGGCGGACTGGCCCGCGGGGTCGCCACCGTACGGCCCGGGATCGCGGAGGAGGAGCTGCGCGAGCTGCACGAGGCCGGCGTCCGCGGCGTGCGGTTCAACTTCGTCAAGCGGCTGGTCGACGCCGCGCCGCAGCAGGACCTGCTCGACGTCGCCGGGCGGATCGCCCCGTACGGCTGGCACGTCGTCGTCTACTTCGAGGCGGCCGACCTCGCCGAGCTGCGGGACTTCCTGCTGTCGATCCCGGTGCCGCTGGTCGTCGACCACATGGGCCGGCCCGACGTCACCGAGGACCCGCACGGCCCCGCGTTCGAGGCCTTCCTCGACCTCCTGCGGGCCCGCCCCGACATCTGGTGCAAGGTCACCTGCCCGGAACGGCTGTCGGTGAGCGGGCCGCCCGCCCTCGACGGCGAACGGCGGGCGTACCGCGACGTCGCCCCGTTCGCCCGGCGCGTGGTCGAGGAGTTCCCCGACCGGGTGCTCTGGGGCACCGACTGGCCGCACCCCAACCTCACCGACCACATGCCCGACGACGGCCTGCTCGTCGACTTCGTCCCGCACGTCGCGCCGACGCCCGAGCTGCAGCACAAGCTGCTCGTCGCCAACCCGATGCGCCTCTACTGGCCGGACGCCGACTGACCCCCACCGCCCCCTCACCGCACGACACGATTGGAGCCCGGCATGTCGCTGGACAAGACCTACCGGCTGGTCCCGGGGACGACGATCTTCGACGCCGAGCAGTCCGCCAAGGGGTACCACCTCAACCAGTTCTGCATGTCGCTGATGACCGCGGAGAACCGCGCGAGCTACCTCGCCGACGAACGCGCCTACCTGGACGCCTGGCCGCTGCGCGAGGAGCAGAAGCAGGCCCTGCTCGACCGCGACCTCAACGCCGCGATGCGCGAGGGCGGCAACATCTACTTCCTCGCCAAGTGGGGTGCGACGCTGGGGCTCTCGTTCCAGCGGATGGCGGGCTCGATGACCGGCATGACCGAGCAGGAGTACCGCGACATGATGCTCGCCGGCGGCCGCTCCGTCGACGGCAACCGGATCGACCACGCCGTCCTGGAGGCGGCCCACGCCGACCCCGCGCGGCCGGCCGAGCACGCCGTGGTCACCGCCGCCGTCTTCACCTCCCACGTACCGGCGATCGGCGCCGCGATGGACCACCACAAGACCGGAGAGCCCTACTGGAAGCCGGTCTTCGACGGCTACGAGTACTCCAGGCAGTGGGCCCGGGAGAACCGACCCGACGTGGTCCTCCTGGTCTACAACGACCACGCCACCGCCTTCGACCAGTCGCTGATCCCGACCTTCGTCCTCGGCACCGGCGCCGCCTACCCCACCGCCGACGAGGGCTACGGCCCCCGCCCCGTCCCGGGCATCGAGGGCGACCCGGACCTGGCCGCGCACATCGCGCACTCGCTCATCCGGGACGACTTCGACCTCACCCTGGTCAACGAGATGACCGTCGACCACGGCCTGACCGTCCCGCTGTCGCTGATGTTCGGCGACGTCGACGCCTGGCCGTGCAAGGTGATCCCGTTCCACGTCAACGTGGTGCAGTACCCGGTGCCCTCCGGCGAGCGGTGCTTCAACCTCGGCCGGGCACTGCGCCGGGCGATCGAGTCCTACGGCCGGCCGCTGAACGTCCAGGTGTGGGGCACCGGCGGCATGAGCCACCAGCTGCAGGGCCCCCGCGCCGGCCTCATCAACCGCGCGTGGGACAACGCCTTCCTCGACCGGCTGGTCGACGACCCGGCCGGTCTCGCGCAGCTGCCGCACCTGGACTACGTCGAGCAGGCCGGCAGCGAGGGCATCGAACTCGTCATGTGGCTGATCGCCCGCGGGGCGATGAGCGACGTCGACGGCGGCGGCGAGATCGAGACCAAGCACCGCTTCTACCACGTGCCGGCGTCCAACACCGCCGTCGGCCACCTGATCCTGGAGAACCACCCGCGGGCCGAGGCGCCCGCCACGGAGGAGTGACATGACCGACCGGAAGACCGTCCGGATCGCCCTGGCCGGAGGCGGCGCCTTCGGCGCCAAGCACGCCGCCGCCCTGCGCCGGATCGACGGCGTCGAGGTGACCGCCGTCGTCAGCAGCACCCCGGAGCGCGCCCGGGCGTTCGCCGCCGAGCACGGCATCGGCCGCGGCGTCGCCACCCTCGACGAGGTGCTCGCCGCCGACGACGTCGACGCCGTCATCCTCGCCACCCCCACCCCGATGCACGCCGAGCAGACCGTCGCCTGCCTGGAGGCGGGCAAGCACGTCCAGACCGAGATCCCGCTCGCCGACTCCCTCGCCGACGCCGAGGCCTGCCTGGCCGCCCAGCAGCGCACCGGACTCGTCGCCATGGCCGGCCACACCCGCCGCTTCAACCCCAGCCACCAGTGGGTCCGGCAGCGGATCCGGGCCGGCGAGTACCGCATCCAGCAGATGGACGTGCAGACCTACTTCTTCCGCCGCGAGAACCTCAACGCCCTGGGCCGGCAGCGCTCCTGGACCGACCACCTGCTCTGGCACCACGCCGCGCACACCGTCGACCTGTTCGCCCACCAGACCGGCTCGCCGATCGTGCAGGCCAACGCGATCCAGGGCCCGATCCACCCCGTCCTCGGCATCGCGATGGACATGTCGATCCAACTGCGCGCGGAGAGCGGCGCCATCTGCACCCTCTCGCTCTCCTTCAACAACGACGGCCCGCTCGGCACCTTCTTCCGCTACATCGGCGACACCGGCACCTACCTCG
>NZ_JBEYFP010000186.1:0-10119 GCF_040634455.1 Kitasatospora sp. NPDC007106 | reverse complement strand
CGTCCAGCAGGTCGGTGAGCACGGTGTTGCCGTACGCGTGCCGCTTGAAGTAGGTGCGGGCGCCGGCCAGGAAGGGCTCGCGGCCGACGTACGCCACCAGCTGCTTGAGCACCGAGGCGCCCTTGGCGTAGGTGATGCCGTCGAAGTTGAGCTTGGCGTCCTCCAGGTCCCGGATGTCCGCCGTGATCGGGTGGGTGGTCGGGAACTGGTCCTGCCGGTACGCCCAGGCCTTGCGGCGGTTCGCGAAGGTGATCCACACCGCCCGGTACCGGGTCGCCTCGACCTGCGAGAACGAGCCCATGAAGTCCGCGAAGGACTCCTTCAGCCACAGGTCGTCCCACCACTTCATGGTGACCAGGTCGCCGAACCACATGTGGGCCATCTCGTGCAGCACCACGTTGGCCCGGCCCTCGTACGCCGCCTCGGTCACCTTCGAGCGGAAGACGAACTCCTCGCGGAAGGTCACGCAGCCCGGGTTCTCCATCGCGCCGATGTTGTACTCGGGGACGAAGCACTGGTCGTACTTGCCGAACGGGTACGGGTAGTCGAACTCGTCGTGGAAGAAGTCCAGGCCCTGCTTGGTGACGGTGAAGATCTCGTCCGAGTCGAAGTACGGCGCCAGCGAGCGGCGGCAGGTCGCGGCGAGCGGGATCTCCAGCCGGGTGCCGTCCGGCAGGGTGCGGCCGTAGTGGTCGCGGGCCACGTGGTACGGCCCGGCCACCACCGCCGTCAGGTACGTCGAGATCGGCTTCGTCGGGACGAACCGCCACGTCCGGCTGCCGCTGCCGTCCGCGGTGACCTCCTCGTGCACCGCGTTGGCGTACACGTCCCAGGCCGCCGGCGCGGTCACGGTGAAGGAGAACGGGGCCTTGAGGTCCGGCTGCTCGAAGTTCGCGAACACCCGGCGGGCGTCGGCCGGCTCGAAGTGGGTGTACAGGTAGGTCTCGCCGTCCGCCGGGTCGACGAACCGGTGCAGGCCCTCGCCGGTGCGGCTGTACGCGCAGTCCGCCTCCACGACCAGCTCGTTCTGCGCGGCCAGGCCCGGCAGCGCCACCCGGGCGCCGTCGAACACCTCGGCCGGGTCCAGCGCCCGGCCGTTCAGCACCACCGAGCGGACGGCCGGCGCCAGCAGGTCCACGAAGGTGTCCGAGCCCGGCGCGGAGCAGCGGAACGCCAGGGTCGTGGTGGAGCGGAAGACGTCGACCGCCGGGTCGGGCGCGGAGGTGACGTCCAGATGGACGCGGTAGCCCTCCACCTGGATCAACTCGGCCCGCTGCTGGGCTTCTTCGCGGCTCAGGTTCTTGCCCGGCACGGCGGTACTCCTTTGTCCGGATCGCACGCTGTGAGGAAAACTGCACGGCCGCGCCGGTGGGCCCGGCCGGGGGCATCCTTTCACGCGCCGCCCGCGCCGCCCCGGCACAGCACCGGGCGGTGCGCACGGAATCAACCGGGCCGCCGCGCGGTTGGCACCGCGGGGTACACCCATGCACCCGAACGCCGACCGAAGGACGCCGTCCGTGACGACTGCCGACTCCCGCAAGATCGCCGACTTCTGGTTCGACCCGATCTGCCCCTGGGCCTGGATGACCTCCCGCTGGATGCTGGAGGTCGAGCAGCTGCGCCCGGTGGACACCCGCTGGCACGTGATGAGCCTGTCCGTGCTCAACGAGGGCCGGGACGAGCTGCCCGAGAAGTACAAGGAACTGCTCGCGAAGGGCTGGGGCCCGGTGCGCGTGCTGATCGCCGCCGCCCAGGCGCACGGCGACAAGGTGCTCGGCCCGCTCTACACCGAGCTCGGCCTGCGCTTCCACAACCAGGGCCTGCCGAACGAGCGGGCCACCATCGAGGCCGCCCTGGAGGCCGCCGGCCTGCCGGTCGAGCTCGCCGACGCCGCCGACACCGACGCCCACGACGACGCCCTGCGCGCCTCGCACCGCGAGGGCATCTCGCTGGTCGGCGAGGACGTCGGCACCCCGGTGATCGCCGTCGACGGCCCGGACGGCGACCGGATCGCCTTCTTCGGCCCGGTGGTCACCCCCACCCCGCGCGGCGAGGCCGCCGCCCGCCTGTGGGACGGCACCCTGCTCGTCGCCGCCACCCCGGGCTTCTACGAGATCAAGCGCACCCGCACCGCCGGCCCGTCCTTCGAGTAAGGACCCCGGCGGGGAGCACGACGGAGGGGCGCGGGTTATCCCGCGCCCCTCCGTCGTACCCGTGCCCTAGGCCGTCACGGCCCGCTTCTGCTTCAGCCAGCCGGCCACGGCCAGCGCGACCGCCAGACCGCCGGTGAAGTACAGCTGGATCCGGTTGTTCTCGTCCAGCAGCATCAGCGCCAGCACGCCCAGGATGCCGGCCAGCGCCACCCAGGTCAGGTACGGGAAGGCCCACATCCGCACCGACAGCTGCTCCGGCGCCTCACGCTCCAGCCGCCGCCGCATCCGCAGCTGCGCCACCGCGATGAACGCCCAGACCACCAGCACCGAGGCGCCGACCATGTTCAGCAGCCAGGTGAAGACGGTGTCCGGCCACCAGTAGCTCAGCAGCACCGCCAGGAAGCCGAAGCCGGAGGAGGCCAGCACGGCCCGGCGCGGCACCCCGCCGCCGATCTTGGCCAGCGCCTTCGGGCCCTGGCCACGCTGCACCAGCGAGTACGCCATGCGGGAGGAGCCGTAGATGTTGGCGTTCATCGCGGACAGCAGCGCGATCAGCACGACGACGTTCATGACCTGGCCGGCGCCCGGGATGCCCAGGCTGTTCAGCACCGCCACGTACGGGCCGGGGCTCAGCATCGAGGAGTCGTTCCACGGGACGAGGGTGACGATCACGACCATCGAACCGACGTAGAACAGCGCGATCCGCCACATCGCGGTGCGCACCGCGCCCGCCACGCTGCGCCGGGGGTCCTTGGACTCGGCGGCGGCGATGGTCACGGTCTCCAGGCCGCCGTACGCGAAGACGGAGGCCAGCAGGCCGGTGACCAGGCCGGTGGTGCCGTTCGGCAGGAAGCCGCCGTGGCCGGTCAGGTTGGCGGCGCCGGGGGAGTCGGTGCCGGGCAGCACACCGGTGATGGCCAGGACGCCGATCACCAGGAACGCGGCGATCGCGGTGACCTTGATCGCGGCGAACCAGAACTCGAACTCGCCGAAGTTCTTCACCGCCGCCAGGTTGCTGGCGCAGAAGAAGGCCATGAAGACGGCCACCCACACCCACAGCGGCACCCCGGGGAACCAGCCCTGCATCACGTGCGAGGCGCCGATCGCCTCCGCCGCGACACCGACGCACAGCAGCGTCCAGAACATCCAGCCGACGGTCAGGCCGGCCCACGGCCCGATCTCCCGCTCCGCGTGCACCGAGAAGGAACCGCTGGACGGGCGGGCGGCGGACATCTCGCCGAGCATCCGCATCACCAGCATGACGAGGACACCGGAGATGGCGAACGCCAGGATGATCGCCGGGCCGGCGGCCGCGATGCCGGCGCCGGAGCCGACGAAGAGGCCGGCACCGATCACGCCGCCGAGCGCGATCATGGACAGATGGCGAGGCTTGAGGCCCGCAGCCAGCGTGCCCTCGGCGGCGGGCTCGGTGGCCGGCCGCTCCAGGGTGGGCGTGGGGGTGGTCGTCATCGGCGCATCCAGAGTTCGTCGGATATCGGAACGAGTTGTCCACTATTCGGCAGGCCGGATGGACGCGCCAAGAAATCCCGGCGAGAGACCGCAATTCGGACACTCCCGTGACGCTGCGTGCCCGACGTCTCACCGTGGCACCGGAGCGCCGGCGCAGTGCCGCAGGCAGGACCCCACAAAGCCCGGCCCTGACGCTTTGTCGGAGACGGCGCCGTCAGTTCGCACACCTGCGCGTAGGTTCACAACTGTTCACTGATCATCGAGCAGAAGCGGAGCCCTCCGATGGCCACGGCCGCGCCGATCACCGGCACCCCCGGCACCCTCGTCCTCGCCGACCTGCTGCCCCGCGCCACCACCCGCCTCGGCGGCCAGGTGCGCGAACTCGCCCTCGTCGCCGGCGGCGCCGCCCTCACCGGCCTCGCCGCCCAGCTGTCCGTCCCGGTGCCCGGCTCGCCCGTCCCCGTCACCGGCCAGACCTTCGCGGCACTGCTCGTCGGCACCGCCCTCGGCGCCCGCCGCGGCACCGCCGCCCTCGGCCTCTACCTGCTCGCCGGCACCGCCGGCCTGCCCTGGTTCGCCGACGGCACCTCCGGCTGGACGATGCCCAGCCTCGGCTACGTCCTCGGCTTCGTCCTCGCCGCCGGCCTCACCGGCGCGCTCGCCCGCCGCGGCGCCGACCGCAGCCCGCTGCGCACCGCCGGCGCCATGGTCCTCGGCAACCTCGCGATCTACGCCGTCGGCGTGCCCTACCTCGCCGCCGCCCTGCACGTCCCGCTCGCGAAGGCGGCCGACCTCGGCCTCTACCCCTACCTGGTCGGCGACGCCCTCAAGGCCGTCCTCGCCATGGGCGCCCTGCCGCTCGCCTGGAAGCTCCTCGGCCGCACCCGCTGACCGGGGCGCAGGGGCACGCGCCCGCCCCCTCCCGCGGGCCGGTGCACGCGCATGCCACACTCATGGTCATGCGCGTGTACCTGGGCTCCGACCATGCCGGATACGAACTGAAGAACCACCTCGTCGAGTGGCTGAAGGGGGCCGGCCACGAGCCGGTCGACTGCGGCCCGCACATCTACGACGCCGAGGACGACTACCCGCCGTTCTGCCTGCGCGCCGCCGAGCGCACCGCCGCCGACCCCGAGGCCCTCGGCGTCGTCATCGGCGGCTCCGGCAACGGCGAGGCGATCGCCGCCAACAAGGTCAAGGGCGTCCGCGCCGCGCTCGCCTGGAGCGAGCAGACCGCCGCCCTCGGCCGCGAGCACAACAACGCCAACGTCATCTCCGTCGGCGGCCGCATGCACACCCTCGACGAGGCCACCAAGTTCGTCGAGATCTTCCTCAACACCCCGTACAGCGGCGAGGCCCGGCACACCCGCCGGATCGAGATGCTGAGCGAGTACGAGACCACCGGCGAGCTCCCGCCGATCCCGGCCCACCACCCCCAGGGCTGACCGACCCCTCCGAGACGCCTGGGCCGCACGGGCCGTCAGAACCCGTGCGGCAGCCAGGGTGCCACGTCCGAGGCGAACGCCCGCGACGCCTGCGCCAGCGCCCCCTCCCGCAGCTCGGTGACCAGACCCGCCCGGGCCAGCGCCGCCAGCGTCTCCCCGCCGAGGTAGGCGCACCCCAGCTCCCGGACGTCCAGCACCAGATCGGCCGGCGCCCCGGTGCGGACACAGCTCGTCGCCCGGCCGGGCCCGGCGCTGCGCAGCCGCCAGCGACCCGCGTTCCACGGACAGAAGCCGTCCGCCACCTCCAGCACCACGTCCAGCGGCTGCGCGTAGCCCCGCGACTCCAGCGCCGCCCCGACGTCCACCAGCCGCAGGTGCAGCGCGTCGCTCAGCCGCGGCTCCAGCCGGCGCACGTCCGACACCAGGTGCAGCAGCGGATCGTCCACCGGCAGGTTCCCCGCCTCCACCGTGTCCACCAGGTCCAGGTCCAGCAGGAAGCGCCACAGCCGCGCGTACACCGCCGGCGTCAGCGCCTCGACGTCCCGCACCTTCACCCGGCCCACCGCGTTGTCCGCCGCCGACCAGTCCACCTTCGCCGAGTAGCGGGCGTAGCCGAGCAGCTTGCCGCTCTCGGCGTCCTCGGCGAGCACGCACTGCCGCGGCGAGAAGCCGCCCCGCGAGGACGGCACGTCCAGCAGCGGGTGCCGCTCCCAGCCGGGGCTCCGCTCCAGCCGGCCCGGACGCCCCGGCACCAGCGCGGCGTACAGCTCCTCGCAGGCCGGCGAGGCCTCCACCGGGTCGGCCAGCCGCAACCGCAGCGCCGGGTTCTCCGCCACCGGCAGCGACACCCGGTGGCAGGGCACCTTCACCGCCATCCGCCAGGTGGCCCGCCCGAACCCGAACCGGCCGTAGATGCCCGGCTCCGAGGCGGTCAGCGCCGCCAGCGGCTCCCGCGCGGCCCGTACGTCGTCCAGCAGCCTCCGCATCAGCGCCGTCAGCCCGCCCCGGCGGCGGTGGGTGGGCAGCACGCCGACCATGGTGACGCCCGCCACCGGCAGCACCGCCCCGCCGGGCACCGCCATCCGGAAGCTGAACGCCCCGCCGCCACCGACCGGCTCCGCACCGTCGCACACCACCAGGGAACGTCCGACCTCGGTCAGCGAGCGGTACAGCTCCCGCTCCTCGGCCGACTCCTCCTCACCGCCGAACGCGACCTCCAGCCGGCGGTACCAGCCGTCCCACTCCTCCGCGGCGAGCGGACGGACCGTCAGCGCGCCGGTGTCACCTGTCGTCATGCCGCCCACCCTCGCACCCGGCACCGGCCGTGTGCGACCGACTTACCGCCGCGCCGTCACCACCCGGCGCCCGGACGACGGCACGCGCCCCCGGAGCGCGGACGACGGCGCACTCCCGCCACCCGGCCGAAACCCGCCGCAGAACACCCGGGCGCCCGCGCAGCCCCGGCGCAGGCGTCGACGCCGACCCGCAACCGTGGATAAGGTCGGACCCCATGGCTGGCAGCACGCAGGGCACCCCGCCCCGGACGACTGCGACGGGCCCCACCGCGAGCGCGGCCAGGGAGCCCGTGACGGCCCGGTTGCGCACGAGGCTCCGCCGGGCCCGACGCACCGTGCGCCGAACCGGCGTCGACTACTTCCGCGGCGCCGCCCCCGACTGGCTCGCCTTCGCGCTCTTCCTCGCCGCCGTCCCGCTGCTCGTCGTCCTCAACATCTGGATCCCGGCCTGGGTGCCGCCCACCTCCCTGGTGCTCCCCGTCCTCGCCGGCTCCCTGCTGCTGCGCCCCGGCACCCTCGTCCTGCTCTACGCCGCCGCCGCGGTCGGCCTCTCCACCGAATCGCTCATCCACACCGGCGAACGCGTCGCCAGCGACAACCCCGACGCCTACGTCTACGGCGTCACCCCCGGCGCCGCCCTGGTCGTCGGCGCGGTCGGCGTCGCCGGCCTGCTGCTCGCCCAGTTCCGCAGCCGGGTCGGCGTGCCCTGGCGCGGCGGCGGCACCATGCTCTTCGACCTCCGCGAACGGCTCCGGGTGCAGAGCCAGTTGCCCCGGCTGCCCGAGGGCTGGTCCGCGGACATGGCGCTGCGCCCCGCCGGCGGCCAGTCCTTCTCCGGCGACTTCGTGGTCGCCGCCCGCACCGGCCCCGGCGGCCGCACCCTGGAGGTCGTCCTCGCCGACGTCTCCGGCAAGGGCATGGACGCCGGCAGCCGTGCCCTGCTGCTCTCCGGCGCCTTCGGCGGACTGCTCGGCTCGCTGCCCGCGCACGACTTCCTGCCCGCCGCCAACGGCTACCTGCTGCGCCAGGAGTGGGAGGAGGGCTTCGCCACCGCCGTCCACCTGGTGCTCGACCTCGACACCGGCCAGTACGAACTGCTCTCCGCCGGCCACCTGCCCGGCATGCAGCGGCACGGCGGCACCGGCGTCTGGGAGGCCAAGGAGTCCGAGGAGGGCCCGCTGCTCGGCATCTACGACGGTGCCAAGTTCGAGGGCCTGCGCGGCCGGCTCGACAGCGGGGACGTGCTGATGCTGTGCACCGACGGCATGGTCGAGATCCCCGGCCGCGACCTCGCCGAGGGCATGGACCGGCTGATGGGCGAGGCCGACCGACTCGTCGTCAACGGCTTCCGCGGCGCCGCAGGCCGCCTCATCGAGACCGTCGCCAAGGACGTCAACGACGACCGCGCCGTGCTGCTGGTGTGGCGGCAGTAGCGCCTGTCAACCCCCGGGAGTGATCTTCGGCCAATCCTGACAACCTCTTCACCTGCGGACCGCGGGCCCCGGGCCTGCCGATTGGCCATTCCGGCGCGTTCCACCCCGCCCCCGCCGACGGTTCGTCAGAAGACATCGGCTATCGTCTCGGTCGGCGGAAATTCGTCTCACATGGCAGGATCTTCGCTCCGGGCTCTCGGCTAGTCCTTTACGCAGGCAGCACGAACGACCACACTGAGTCCGGGTGGGCTGGTCGATGCTCGGGGGACGGGGGGCGAGAGGTGCGGCAGACAGCAGGCGTCACCGTCGCCGCGGACGCCTCCACGGCGGCGGGATCGGTCGACTCGTGCCAGGGACGGTCGGCGCAGGCCGCGGTCCGGTTCCGACACGGGGTTCCAGCACGAACCCCTGCCACAGATTGAGGAAGTGAGCCAGGGTGGCCTTCTCCGTCTCCGCGCTGTTCCTGTTCGGCGTCATCGTCGTCATCTTCATCCGCAACAAGCAGCTGAAGACCAGCCACGCCATCATCGCGGCGCTCTTCGGCTTCATGGTGAGCCAGTCCACGGCGGCCCGGCCGATCCAGGACTTCCTCAACCAGCTGGCGAAGACCATCTCCTCCGTCGCGAGCTGACCCCTCCCGCGGGCCGGACTCCGCCCCGGCGGGCGAACTCCGCTCCGGTGGGCCGAAGTCCCCTTCGCGGGACGGACTCCGCCCTCGCGGGCCGGGTTCCGTCCCCGTCCCGGCGGTGTCGTCCGACCCGGTCGTGCCCGTCCGTCCCGGCGGTGTCGCCCGACCCGGGCCGACCGCCGTCGTGAGCCGGCCGCCCGGACCTACCGTCCGGCCCGGGCCCGCCGCCAGCGGGCCAGCACCCCCAGCCGCGTGGCGGGCGCGGCGGGCGCAGTGTTCCCCACGGCCCCGGCGGGCCGGGCGCCGCCGGCGTCCACGGGGACGGAGCGAACCGCCGCGGGGGCCTCCCCGACGGGCCGGCCCTCCGGCGCCATCAGCACGAACAGCCGTGCCCAGCACAGCCGTTCGCCGCGCGGCCAGCCGAGCGCACGCAGCGCCGCCGAGGCGGACTCGGACACCGCGCCGTTGACCCGGACCTCGGCGACGTCCTCGCCCGCCCGGCCGCCCAGGAACAGCTTCACACCCGTCACGGCCGGCTCCGCACCGTCCGGAGCCAGCTCCGGGGCCAGCACCTCGGCGAGCTCCGGCAGCAGCCGGTGGCCGGCGAGCCACTCCGACAGCCGTTCACTGTCGAAGCCGAAGACGGCGGCCGGCCCCTGCACGGCCTGCCAACCCGGCAACCGCGCCGCGCGGACGTGGTCGCCGTGCGCCCCGCGGCCCTCCTGCAGCTCGACCACGGCGGCCGCGGTGGTGGTCGCCCACATCCGCACCGCGCTCTCCAGCCGCTCCTCCTCCGTCCGGCCGAGGCCCGCCGTGCAGTCCCACACCACCGGGCCGTCCGCCCGCCCCACGTCGAAGGCGAAACCGAGGTCGACGTGCCCCGCGCCGCCGCCCTCGCCGGGGTGCTCCCGCACCGCCACGGCCGTCGTCCCGGGCCCGCGGACCACACTGCCCTCGACCGTGAACCGCTGACCGAACCGGGCCATCTCCCGGACGACGCTGCGCTGGATCACATCCAGCCGGGACTGCGCGCGCACCCGGGGCTCCTCGCTCGAAAAGGGGTCGAACACCGCTCGGGAGCGAGGCTATCGGCCCCCCGGGTGACCAGCGTCACCGGGCGGGCCATGATCCGTGCCGGGCCGCGAGCGGGCAGCCACGCGGGGTGTCCGATTTGCCTGACTGCTGATGATCCGGGCACGTACGGTCACTGCGGTGACTGCGCTCCGCCCACCGGCGGCGGGCGGAGAGTGACCCCCTCAGGGGCCCCCGAGGGCCTCCGGGGACGGGGAGCTTGCCACCGGAGGGGCCCATCGGTTTTCCTCGGAGCCTGCCCGGCCACAACGGCTGGGCGGGCCACCGGGCGGAACGCCGAGTCCTGCCGCCGTCCGGGGTCACGCACCCTTCCGTGCACGGCAGGAGCGGGGGACCCAAGGTAAGTGCCGCACCCGGTGATCCGGGGACGGCTTGGGGTGAAGTCGCGTCATTTCCGCGACCGGGCGAACTCCCCGCCCGAACCCGACAGCTCACCTCGCAGGCGTCGGAGAGGAACACCCCCATGTCCGTTCTGGGCACCCGTCTGTCCCGCGTCGCCGTCGCCACCGGTGTGGCCGCCGCCGCCATCGCCATCCCCGTCACCGCCGCCTCCGCCGCGAGCGCCCACGGCGCCGTCCCGGCCGCCGCTCCGGCCGCCGCCGC
>NZ_JBEYFP010000185.1:0-10166 GCF_040634455.1 Kitasatospora sp. NPDC007106 | reverse complement strand
CTTGTCCTCGTCCGCCTTCGGCCAGTCGAAGCCGAGCATCTCCAGGACCCACTCAAGGCCGTCCGGCAGCATCAGCGACACGAGTCAGTTCCCCCCAACTGACCGGCCCGTCCGGCTCCGGGGCCGGGACGGGTGAACGAGAACGAAGCACAACACGAACGACGAACAGTCAGACGATCCTATTCATCACACTGACACGCCGTCGCCCCCCGACGCCGGGAAGATCCCCGGTCGGCGCCGTCGGGGCCGGCCCTTCACCGGCCCCGCACGAACACCGCGACAACCCTGCACACGGACCGGACGGTCCGTCACTTCCGCCGGTCGTCGCGCTTGGCGGAGCCGCTCTCCGCCTCCTCCTGCTCGCGGACCATCTTCTCCGCGCGCTCCTCCGACCTGCGCCGGTCCTCCGGCGACAGGTGCTCGGCGGCGTCGTGGATCTCGCCGAGCCGGCCGGTGATCGCGTGCATGTAGCGGTCGGACTCGATGACGTCCTTCATGCCGATCCGGCCGCTGAGCACGCCCTTCGCCATCTCCTGCAGCTCGGGGCCGACGTTGGAGTTGTTGGCGAGGGTGCGCAGTGCCTTGTGCAGTGACGCGGCCTGGGTCGGATTGTCCGCCACGTCCAGCAGTTCGTCGTCGCCGATCTCGTGCTCTTCGGCCATGGCGGCCACCTCCCCGTCGTCCTCAACCCTGGACTTCACCCCGGACCGCGGCGGGCCAAGACCGGTCGGCCGCGGTCGTTTTCGTCGTGCGATCATATGCAACCGTTCGGAGTCGACGGTGCCTGACGGTAATGTCGGCCGGAGTCCGCTACCACGGAGGAGTCGTCGTGATCACCCAGGAGCAGGCCCTCGCCGCAGCCGACCGCTGGCTGAACGGCGATGCGCCGGCCGAGCAGCGCCGTGCCGTCCGCCACCGCGAGTTCGGTCTCGGCTGGGTGGTCTGGGCCGCGCCGGCCCCGCTGGAGCGCGACCCCGTCACCGGGGAGCGGCGCCCGCCGGCCGACCTCGGCGACGCCTGCGGTGTGGTGGACCGGGAGAGCGGTGAGCTCACCGTGTGGCCCTCGATCCCGGTGGACGAGGTGGTCCGCGCGTACGAGGCCGAGCACGCCGAGCGGGCGCACCGCAACGACCCGCCCGTGACCGGCCCCGGCAACACCGCCGTCGCGACCTACGTGAACCCGGCCGACGGCGAGGAGGTCATGCTCTACCGCAACGCCGGTCCGGGTCTGCCGCCCGCGGAGTACCAGCTCGCCGCGGAGCTCGACCGGCTGGGCGTGCCGGCCGGGAACGTGGTCGCCGTCCACACCGATCTGCGCCCGGCCACCCTGCCCGGCGGCTACACCGCCGCCCTGCTGGAGCGCGCCTTCCCCAACGCGAGCGTCTCCTGCTCGCACACCTACGGGATCTTCGCCGACGAGCGGGCCGAGGGTGCTGCCGCACTCACGCTGCACGCCGAGCGGGTCGCCCGCCTCGCGGGGCAGGCGCTGCCTCCGCGCCCGCACCGGGTGCCGGCGCCGCAGCCCGGCGAGGTCGAGCAGGCCGCTCCGGTCCGTGACGTGGCGCTCGGCCGCCGGCTGGCCGAGGTGTTCGGCGAGGTCGTGCGGTACGACGCCGACGACATCGCGGGCAGTGCGCTGCCCGAGCCGGTCCGTTCCACGCTGACCTGGGCGGGGCTGCCCGCCGACGTGCCGCTGTTCTTCGTCGCGGACCGCCCGGACGCCCCGCCGGCCGGCGGCCTCCTCGCCGACCTGCGCACCCATCTGACGGCCGCGGGCACCGAGCTGGAGGACTCGCTGCTGGACGTCCTCGCGGGCTGGACGAGGATCGGCTCCGACGGCCTGTGCATCGTCGCCGTGCAGTGCACGGGGGACGAGCAGGGCCTCGGCTCGGTGTGGGCCGTCAACCCGCGCACCGGCAGCGGACGGTACGTCAGCGCCTCGCTCTCCGCCTTCCTGCGCGGCCTGGACGCCCTGGTGACGGCGCGTGCGGCGATGCGCGGGCTCGACCCGCTGGCCGCCGGTGCCGCGGTCGCCGCGCTCCAGACGGAGCTCGCCGGGATCGACCCGCAGGCCTTCCACAAGGACTCGACCTGGTGGAACGTGATCGTCGAGCAGATGTGGCACGGCCTGTTCTGACCCTGCCCCACGCGTTCGGGGGGCGCTCTCAGGAGAGCTCGACCCGTACCAGGGCGGCGGCCAG
This sequence comes from Kitasatospora sp. NPDC007106, assembly GCF_040634455.1. Classification (NCBI taxonomy): domain Bacteria; kingdom Bacillati; phylum Actinomycetota; class Actinomycetes; order Kitasatosporales; family Streptomycetaceae; genus Kitasatospora; species Kitasatospora sp. NPDC007106. Next base: position 7,965 of record NZ_JBEYFP010000185.1, on the reverse strand, counting down.
CGCGGGCAGTTCGGGTCCCGGCACCAGGGCGCCCAGGGCGTCGCCGTCGGTCGGCAGGCCGAGCGAGGCGGCGGCGTCCCTGGCACGGCGGTCGAAGGACGGTCGCAGCTCCGGCCAGACGCCCTGGACCTCGCGGCAGAAGACGTCCGCGCCGACCGGCCCGATCCGGGGGAACTCCTGGAGCAGCCGGTGCACCGCGGCCCGGTCGCCGTCGGCCTCGCCGCGCAGCCGGCGCAGATCGCCCCGCCAGCGGTCGAGGAGCAGCTCGGCGCCGCGGCCGAGGGCGGTGGCGGTGCTCTCGTCGTAGCGGACGTAGTGGGCGCGTCCGAGCGCGTCCACGCGGTCCTGCCAGCCGGAGTCGGCCATCGCCCGCGGGGTGCGCAGGCCGGCCCGGAAGAGTTCGCGGGCGGCGGCGGTGGCGATGTCGGCGTGGATCCGGGTGGAGCAGAGCAGGGTCAGCACCAGCAGTTGGTAGAGCGGCGCGGGCTTGTCACGCAGGGTGATCCCGGCTTCCCGCGCGTAGGTCTGCCCGCGCTCGCGCAGCAGGCGGGCCGCCGTCTCCACAGCCTCGCTCACCCGGGCGCGCCTACCCCGGTCCGCCGGTTCGAACCGCGGCCCGCAGGCCGGGCCGCGACGGTCGGGCAGCGGTCAGGCGCACCAGGCGCCGCCGGTACGGCTGGCGCGGACCTCGACGGTGTAGCCCCGTCCGCCGGCGTAGGCCCAGCCCACCGCGAGGTGGGCGGTGGTGCCGTCGACCTGTTTGGTGAAGCAGAGGCCGATCCGCTCGCCGCCGGGGTCGGTGCGCCAGGCCGGTTCGTCCGGGTCGGGCGGGGCCGGCTGCCAGCCGTTGCGGGCGGCGGCGGCCCGGTAGTGGGCCACGACGTCCGCCCGCCGGGCGGGCTCGTCGTAGCCCTGCCCGTAGTAGGCGAAGCGGTCGTCGTCGTCGCAGCCGGCGTACGGCTCCCCGTCGGAGTGCGCGCCCTGCGGCGCCCCGAGTGCCCGCACCTCGGCGGTCACCGGTTGCTGCAGGCGGCGGTCGGCGCGGGTGCAGCCGTACAGGCCGCCGTCGAGCGCCCAGTACCCGCCGCCGACGACGAGCGCGGCGAGCACGAGTCCGCCGCCGACCAGCGACGCTCCCACCCGGAGATCGTTCACGGGCGGGAGCGTAGCGGTCGGCGGGCCGCGGCGGAAGCGGCGGTCAGAACACCCGGACCATGGTGCGGTGCGGGATTCCGGCGTCCTCGTAGACCGGGCCCTCGGCGGTGTAGCCGAGCCGCTCGTAGAAGCCGAGTGCCTGGGTCTGGGCGTGCAGTTCGAGTTCGCGGGCGCCGCGCTCGCGCCCGGCCTCCTCGATGGCGCGGACGAGGTCGGCGCCGAGGCCGGTGCCGCGGGCGGCCTTGCGCACGGCGAGGCGGCCGAGCAGCACCCGGCCCTCGACGCCGGTGAGCTTCAGGGCGTCGGCACCGTGGATCAGGCGGCCGGTGCCGAGGCCGGTGCCGTCGGCGGCGACGGCGAGCAGGTGCACCGAGGTGGCGTCGAGCTCGTCGTACTCGAGCTCCTCGGGGACGTTCTGCTCCTCGACGAAGACCTCGCGGCGGACGTGTCGCACCTGGGCGAGGTCGGCCTCGCTCGTCGCGATCCGGATCTCGACGGCGGGCCGGTGGGTCGCGTCGGCCATGTCAGCTCTCCGCGGCGATGATGTCGAGGGCCTTCTGCAGGTCGGCGGGGTACTCGCTGCGGAACTCCACCCACTGGCCGTCGGAGGGGTGCTCGAAGCCGAGCTGGACGGCGTGCAGCCACTGCCGGGTGAGGCCGAGGCGCTTGGCGAGGGTCGGGTCGGCGCCGTAGGTCAGGTCGCCGACGCAGGGGTGGCGCAGCGCGGACATGTGCACCCGGATCTGGTGGGTGCGGCCGGTCTCCAGCTTGATGTCGAGCAGGGAGGCGGCGCGGTAGGCCTCGATGAGGTCGTAGTGGGTGACCGAGGGCTTGCCGTCGCGGGTGACGGCCCACTTCCAGTCGCTGCTGGGGTGGCGGCCGATCGGGGCGTCGACGGTGCCGGTCAGCGGGTCGGGGTGGCCCTGGACGAGCGCGTTGTACCGCTTCTCGGTGATCCGGTCGTGGAACTGCCGCTTGAGGTCGGTGTAGGCGCGCTCGGACTTGGCGACGACCATGAGGCCGGAGGTGCCGACGTCGAGGCGGTGCACGATGCCCTGGCGCTCGGCGGCGCCGGAGGTGGAGATGCGGTAGCCGGCCGCGGCGAGGCCGCCGATGACGGTGGGGCCGGTCCAGCCGGGGCTGGGGTGGGCGGCGACGCCGACCGGCTTGTCGACGAGGACGATGTCGTCGTCGTCGTGGACGATGTGCATGCCCTCGACGGGCTCGGCGACGATCTGCACGGGGGCGGCGGGGGCCGGGATCTCGACCTCCAGCCAGGCGCCGGCGGTGACCCGGTCGGACTTGGCGGCGGGGGAGCCGTCGAGCGTCACCTTGCCGTCGGCCGCCAGTTCGGCGGCCTTGGTCCGGGAGAACCCGAACATCCGGGCCAGGGCGGCGTCGAGGCGCTCGCCCTCCAGGCCGTCGGGTACGGGAAGGCTGCGGGTCTGCGCTGCGATACTCACTCGTACGAGTATGCCGGACCGCGGGGGGCGGCCCGACCGCCGCGGACGCGGTCCGCCCCGCCGGCGCGGGGCCTGCGGGGCGGTCGTCGTCGGGCCGTCACGCGGCCGCGGTCACTCCGCGCGGTCGCCGGTGCTCTCTCCGCCGTCCTGCGCGCCGTCCTGCGCGGCGGTCTGCTTGGCGCTCTGGTGGGTGGTGCCGTCCGGGTTGGAGCCGCGGAAGGACAGCAGCACCACGAGGATGCCGCCGCAGACGATCGCCGAGTCGGCGAGGTTGAAGACGGCGAAGTGCTGGACGGAGATGAAGTCCACCACGTGGCCGCGGAACACGCCGGGCGAGCGGAACAGCCGGTCGGTGAGGTTGCCGAGGGCGCCGCCGAGCAGCAGGCCGAGCGCGATCGCCCAGGGCAGGCTGTGCAGGCGGCGGGCGATCCGCCAGATCACCACGATCACGGCGGCGGCGATGGCGGTGAACACCACCGTCATCGCCTGGCCCATGCCGAAGGCGGCGCCGGGGTTGCGGATCACCTGGAAGGTCATGACGTCGCCGATGACCTGGATCGGCCGGTGGCCCTCCAGCCGGGCGACGACCAGCAGCTTGCTGCCGAGGTCGATCAGGAAGGCGAGCAGGGCGACGGCCAGCAGCACGCCGACCCGGCGACGGCGGACGCTGCGGGCGCCGCCCGCCGCGGTGGCCCCGGCCGTGGCGGTGCCGGGCTCGGAGGCGGACTCGTCCACGGCGGTCTCCGGCTCGTACGGCACGCGTGCGGTGGGGACGGCTTCGTCCTGCGTCTGGGGGGAACCTGGAGTGCTGATGATCCGCTCCGCTGCCGTGTACAAGAGGACCGGCCCGAGGCGGGCCGACCTGGGCCGGGGTTACGGGGACGAGCGTACGGCACTCGGCGGCCGGACCGCCCGTTCCCCGCCACCCCGGACGGGCGCTACCTGCGCTCCTGCTTGGCCTTGCAGCTGACGCAGAGCGTCGCCCGCGGGAACGCCTGGAGCCGGGCCTTGCCGATCGGCTGGCCGCAGGACTCGCAGACGCCGAAGCCGACGCCCTCCAGGCGGGCGAGCGCCCGCTCGGTCTGGGCGAGGCTGTCGCGGGCGTTGTTGGCGAGGGCGAGCTCGCTCTCGCGGTTGATGTTCTTGGTCCCGGCGTCGACCTGGTCGTCGCCGGCGCCGTCGTTGGAGTCGCGCATCAGGCCGGTGATCGCGGCCTCGGAGGCCTCGATCTCGGCGCGCAGGCGCTCCAGGTCGGTGTTGAGCTCGGCGTGCAGCTCGGCCACCTCGGCCGACGTCCAGGCGTCCTCACCGGGGCGTACGGGCAGCTCGGCCGGGTCCACCGACTCGGCTCCGCCGCCCCGGGCGCCGGAGCCCGCCGGGACGTGGGTGCGGCTGGCCGCCGCCCGGCCGGTGGTGGTGGTGCTGGTCTTCCGCCGTGCAGTGCTCACGGTCCCCTCCCCTGGGTCGCCTGCCACAGCCTCCCGCGTCCGCTTGGTGGCGGTACGCGTGCCAGTTGCTCTCTCAGCCATGGCTTTCGACCTCATTTACGAATGATGCGAACCGCCGGTTCCCGGCGGCCTCTGGTGCCGGAAAGATAAACCCCATCGAATCCGGTCACAACGTGACATACCGGCGTCAGATCCGATCCCACTCGGGCAGCCTCTGCCGCCACCGGTGCCCGAGCGCTGACCCTGTTGTGCCCAGATCGCCACCGGCTAATCGCCACCGGCCGACGGCGGCCCGCGCCGGGCGGTGCGGGTGCCGCAACCGGTTTGCCACGGCCGATACACTGGCCTGGCGAGGCGCAGATGGGACGAGTACCGCTGTACGCAGCCACCAGCGACCCGGGGACGGTGCGAGCCCGGGGGTGTGCACGGCGCGAAGATCACCCCGGAGCCGCCGGAAGAACGGCCGTCCGACCCGCTCGGACGGCCCAGTAGAACCGGCAGCAGACCCAAACAAGAGGGTCGCGGGCCGGTCCGGCCGCGGCCAAGGAGGGTGGTACCGCGGGACGGCCTGCCGTCTCGTCCCTCCGTCGGAGCCAGTCCACGCATCCGTCGGAGGTAGACGCCAGCGATGAGCACCTACAACCCCGTCCCCGCGCAGGTCGACCTGCCTGCGGTCGAGCACGGCATCCTGTCGTTCTGGCAGGACAACAAGATCTTCCAGCGCAGCCTGGAGCAGTCCGAGGGCCGCCCGGAGTGGGTGTTCTACGAGGGCCCGCCGACCGCCAACGGCATGCCCGGCGCCCACCACATCGAGGCCCGCGTCTTCAAGGACGTCTTCCCGCGCTACCGGACGATGAAGGGCTACCACGTCGCCCGCAAGGCCGGCTGGGACTGCCACGGCCTGCCGGTCGAGCTCGCCGTCGAGAAGGAGCTCGGCTTCTCCGGCAAGCAGGACATCGAGGCGTACGGCATCGCCGAGTTCAACGCCAAGTGCCGCGAGTCGGTCACCCGGCACACCGACGAGTTCGTCAAGCTCACCGAGCGCATGGGCTACTGGGTCGACCTCGACGAGGCCTACCGGACGATGGACCCCTCCTACATCGAGTCGGTCTGGTGGTCCCTCAAGCAGATCTTCGACAAGGGCCTGCTGGTCCAGGACCACCGGGTCGCCCCCTGGTGCCCGCGCTGCGGCACCGGCCTGTCCGACCACGAGCTGGCCCAGGGCTACGAGACCGTCGTCGACCCCTCGGTCTACGTCCGCTTCCCGCTGACCTCCGGCCCGCTGGCCGGCGAGGCCGCGCTGCTGGTCTGGACGACCACCCCCTGGACGCTGGTCTCCAACACCGCCGCCGCCGTGCACCCCGAGGTCACCTACGTGGTGGCCACCGACGGCACCGAGAAGCTCGTCGTCGCCGAGCCGCTGGTCGCCAAGGCCCTCGGCGAGGGCTGGGAGACCACCGGGCAGAGCTTCACCGGCGCCGAGATGGAGCGCTGGACGTACGACCGGCCGTTCCAGCTGGTCGAGATCGAGAACGCGCACTTCGTGGTGACCGCCGACTACGTCACCACCGAGGACGGCACCGGCATCGTCCACCAGTCCCCCGCGTTCGGCGCCGACGACCTCGCGGTCTGCCGCCGCTACGGCCTGCCCGTGGTCAACCCGGTCGAGGCCGACGGCACCTTCGCCGCGGACGTCCCGCTGGTCGGCGGCGTCTTCTTCAAGAAGGCCGACGAGGCCCTCGTCGCCGACCTGCAGGCCCGCGGCCTGCTCTTCCGCCACCTGCCGTACGAGCACAGCTACCCGCACTGCTGGCGCTGCCACACCGCGCTGCTCTACTACGCGCAGCCGTCCTGGTACATCCGCACCACCGCGGTCAAGGACGCCCTGCTCCGGGAGAACGAGAACACCAACTGGTTCCCCGAGAACGTCAAGCACGGCCGCTTCGGCGACTGGCTGAACAACAACATCGACTGGGCGCTTTCCCGCAACCGCTACTGGGGCACCCCGCTGCCGATCTGGCGCTGCGACGAGGGCCACCTCACCTGCGTCGGCTCGCTCGCCGAGCTCTCCGAGCTCACCGGCACCGACCAGAGCGGCCTCGACCCGCACCGGCCGTTCATCGACGACGTGACGTATCGCTGCCCGCAGTGCTCCGGCACCGCCGTGCGCGTCCCCGAGGTCATCGACGCCTGGTACGACTCGGGCTCCATGCCGTTCGCGCAGTACGGCTACCCGTACCGCAACAAGGAGCTGTTCGAGAAGCGCTACCCGGCGCAGTTCATCTCCGAGGCGATCGACCAGACCCGCGGCTGGTTCTACACGCTGATGGCCGTCGGCACCCTGGTCTTCGACAAGTCCTCCTACGAGAACGTGGTCTGCCTCGGCCACATCCTCGCCGAGGACGGCCGGAAGATGTCCAAGCACCTGGGCAACATCCTCCAGCCGATCCCGCTGATGGACCAGCACGGCGCCGACGCCGTCCGGTGGTTCATGGCCGCGGGCGGCTCGCCCTGGTCCGCGCGCCGCGTCGGCCACGGCACCATCCAGGAAGTCGTCCGCAAGACCCTGCTGACCTACTGGAACACCGTCGCCTTCCAGGCCCTGTACGCGCGCACCGCCGACTGGGCGCCCTCCGCCGCCGACCCGGCGCCCGCCGACCGCCCGCAGCTCGACAAGTGGGTGCTCTCCGAGCTCAACACCCTCGTCCGCGAGGTCGACCTGGCCCTGGAGGCCTACGACACCCAGCGGGCCGGCAAGCTGCTCTCCGGCTTCGTCGACGACCTCTCCAACTGGTACGTCCGCCGCGGCCGCCGCCGCTTCTGGCAGGGCGACGCCGCCGCGCTCGCCACCCTGCACGAGGCGCTGGAGACCGTCACCCGGCTGATGGCCCCGCTCACCCCGTTCATCACCGAGCGGGTCTGGCAGGACCTGGTCGTCCCGGTCGTCCCGGGCGCCCCCGCCTCCGTCCACCTCGCGAGCTGGCCGACCGCCGACGAGACCCTCGTCGACGCCGACCTCTCGCGGAACATGGCGCTGGTGCGGCGCCTCGTCGAACTCGGCCGGGCCACCCGCGCCGAGTCCGGGGTGAAGACCCGTCAGCCGCTCTCCCGCGCGCTGATCGCCGCGCAGGGCTGGGACGAACTCCCCGCCGACCTGCGGGCGCAGATCGCCGAGGAGCTCAACGTCACCACCCTGGAGTCGCTGGCCGGCGTCGGCGCCTCGCTCGTCGACACCACCGCCAAGGCCAACTTCCGTGCCCTCGGCAAGCGGTTCGGCAAGGGCGTCCAGGACGTCGCCAAGGCCGTCGCGGCCGCCGACGCCGCCGTCCTCGCCGCCGAACTGCGCGCCTCCGGCACCACCGGGGTCGAGCTGAACGGCGAGCGGATCGAGCTCTCGCCGGACGAGGTGATCATCACCGAGACCCCGCGGGAGGGCTGGGCCGTCGCCAACGAGTCCGGTGCGACCGTCGCCCTGGACCTCGCGATCACCCCGGAGCTGAAGCGGCTCGGCATCGCCCGCGACGCCATCCGCCAGATCCAGGAGGCCCGGAAGAACTCCGGCCTGGACGTCGCCGACCGGATCGTCCTCCGCTGGCGCGCCACCACCGAGGAGACCGCCGAGGCCATCGCCGAACACGGCCCCCTCGTCGCCGAGGAGGTCCTCGCCGTGGACTTCGCGGCGGGCGCCGCCGACTGGGAGTCCGAGAGCTTCACCGACGACTCCCTCGGCCTCGCCTTCCAGCTCCGCAAGGCCTGAACGTAGAGGTCGACCACTAGGGGCGCGTGGGGGTACCTCCCGGCCGAAGGCTGGGGGAGAACTGCGCAGCCCTTGGAAACGGCGAACCCCTAGGGGCGCGGGGAACTGCGCAATTCGGATGCGGTCATCCTTCCGAATCGCG
>NZ_JBEYFP010000184.1:0-10176 GCF_040634455.1 Kitasatospora sp. NPDC007106 | reverse complement strand
ATATCCGCTAGCGCCCGCCCCCCCACGCCCCGCCGTGACGTTTCTGCAAAGGGAGAAGGGGTCAGCCCGCGTCTTCCTCGCGGACGGCGCGGCGCGCGTCAGGGTTCAGCACGCCCCAGCTGATCAGCTGCTCGGTGAGGATCGACGGCGACTGGTCGTAGATCACGGCCAGGGTGCGCAGGTCGTCCTGGCGGATCGAGAGCACCTTGCCGTTGTAGTCGCCGCGCTGGCTCTGGATGGTGGCCGCGTAGCGCTGCAGCGGGCCGGCCTTCTCCGACGGAACCTGGGTCAGTCTCTCCAGGTCGAGGACCAGGCGCGGCGGCGGCTCGGCCGCACCACCGGGGGTGCCGCCGGGCAGCAGCTCCTGCACCGGCACGCCGTAGAACTCCGCCAGCTCGGCGAGGCGCTGCACGGTGACGGCGCGGTCGCCACGCTCGTAGGAGCCGACGACGACGGCCTTCCAGCGACCCTGGGACTTCTCCTCGACGCCGTGCAGGGAGAGCCCCTGCTGAGTGCGGATGGCCCGGAGCTTCGCCCCGAGTTGCTTCGCGTAGTCGCTGGACATTGATCTCCCCGGACAATATTGCTTCGCGTGCAGTGAAGAGCCACGAGAGCGCGGGTGGTGACCGCGGACCGTTCGTCCGAACCGGTGGGTACGGCGCCGGTCCCGTAACTCACTGTGAGGTTACGTAGAGTGAGGTAGTCGCGTCAAGCCGAATGGGGCAGTCGTGCGAATAGTGCGGCGGCAGGCCGCCGATCTGCCCCCGGGGTGCGGGCTGACCTGCGGGGACGGCAAACGGAACGGTGCCCTCCCAGGGGGTGGGGGCCGCACTGATAGCATGGGCGCGGCCCCGGTGCGCCGGGCGCCAATCCCAGACATCCTTTAAGACCCGTCCCGTGAGGCGGGGAAGGAGGTCCGCTTCGGCATGACCACAGACGGAACCACTGCGCCGCGTCCGCCCCACCAGGTGCTGGACGCCACCGACATCGCCCGGGTCGTCACCCGGATCGCCCACGAGATCGTGGAGCGTGCCAAGGGTGCCGAGGACGTCGTCCTGCTCGGCATCCACACCCGCGGTGTCCACCTCGCCCGCCGGCTGCACGCCCGGCTGACGCAGATCACCGGCCGCGACATCCCGCTCGGCACCCTGGACATCACGATGTACCGGGACGACCTGCGGCTGAAGCCGGCCCGCGCCCTGGAGCACACCGAGATCCCGGCCTCCGGCATCGACGGCAAGCTGGTCGTCCTCGTCGACGACGTGCTCTTCTCCGGCCGCACCATCCGCGCCGCGCTCGACGCCCTCAGCGACATCGGCCGCCCGCGCGCCGTCCAGCTCGCCGTCCTGGTCGACCGCGGCCACCGCGAGCTGCCCATCCGCGCCGACTACGTGGGCAAGAACCTGCCCACCTCGCTGCGCGAGGCCGTCCAGGTGCAGCTCGCCGACAGCGACGGCCGCGACGCCGTCCTCGTCGGCGACCGCGACTACACGGCCCGTTCCACCCAGGCGCTCGCCGCCGAACCGCACCTTCCGGAGTGACCCGCGTGAAGCGCCACCTCGTCTCCACCGCCGACCTCGCCCGCGACGACGCCCTGCTCATCCTGGACACCGCCGAGGAGCTCGCCCAGCTCTCCGGACGCGCCGTCAAGAAGCTGCCGACCCTGCGCGGCCGCACCGTCGTCAACCTCTTCTTCGAGGACTCGACCCGCACCAAGACCTCCTTCGAGGTCGCCGAGAAGCGGCTCTCCGCCGACGTCATCAACTTCTCCGCCAAGGGCTCCTCGGTCTCCAAGGGCGAGAGCCTCAAGGACACCGCGCTCACCCTGCAGGCCATGGGCGCCGACGCGGTCGTCATCCGGCACCACGCCTCCGGCGCGCCGGCCCGGCTCGCCCAGTCCGAGTGGCTGCACGGCAGCGTCATCAACGCCGGCGACGGCACCCACGAGCACCCCACCCAGGCCCTGCTCGACGCCTTCACCATGCGCCGCCACCTCAACCCCGGCCCCGGCCGGGACCTCGCCGGCCGCCGGATCACCATCGTCGGCGACGTCCTGCACAGCCGGGTCGCCCGCTCCAACGTGCACCTGCTGACCACGCTCGGCGCCGAGGTCACCTTCGTCGCCCCGCCCACCCTGGTGCCGATCGGCATCGAGAACTGGCCCTGCCAGGTCAGCTACGACCTGGACGCGGTGCTGCCGAAGACCGACGCACTGATGATGCTCCGCGTCCAGCGCGAGCGGATGAACGCCGCCTTCTTCCCCACCGAGCGCGAGTACTCCCGCCGCTACGGCATGGACGGCATCCGGATGGCGCAGCTCCCCGAGCACGCCATCGTGATGCACCCCGGCCCGATGGTCCGTGGCATGGAGATCACCGCCGAGGTCGCCGACTCGCCGCGCTGCACCGTGGTCGAGCAGGTCGCCAACGGCGTCTCCATCCGGATGGCCGTCCTCTACCTGCTGCTCGGCGGAGCCACCCTCGCCGACAGCCCCCGCACCGACTCCTCGGAGACCGCCCAGTGACCAGCTACCTGATCCGCAACGCCCAGATCCTCGGCGGTGCCCCCAAGGACATCCACATCGCCGACGGCGTCGTCCGGGAGATCGGCGAGGGCCTGACCGTCGAGGCGGACGTCGACATCGACGCCCACGGCCTGATCGCCCTGCCCGGCCTGGTCGACCTGCACACCCACCTGCGCGAGCCCGGCCGCGAGGACGCCGAGACCGTCCTCACCGGCACCCAGGCCGCCGCCAAGGGCGGCTACACCGCCGTCCACGCGATGGCCAACACCTTCCCCGTCGCCGACACCGCCGGCGTCGTCGAGCAGGTCTGGCGGCTCGGCCAGGAGTCCGGCTACTGCGACGTGCAGCCGGTCGGCGCCGTCACCGTCGGCCTGGAGGGCAAGAAGCTCGCCGAGCTCGGCGCCATGCACGACTCCGCGGCCGGGGTCCGGGTCTTCTCCGACGACGGCAAGTGCGTCGACGACGCGGTCATCATGCGCCGCGCCCTGGAGTACGTGAAGGCCTTCGACGGCGTCGTCGCCCAGCACGCCCAGGAGCCCCGCCTCACCGAGGGCGCCCAGATGAACGAGGGCCAGGTCTCCGGCGAGCTCGGGCTCGGCGGCTGGCCGGCCGTCGCCGAGGAGTCGATCATCGCCCGCGACGTGCTGCTCGCCGCGCACGTCGGCTCCCGCCTGCACGTCTGCCACGTCTCCACGGCCGGCTCGGTCGAGATCGTCCGCTGGGCCAAGGCCAAGGGCTGGAACGTCACCGCCGAGGTCACCCCGCACCACCTGCTGCTCACCGACGAGCTGGTGCGCACCTACGACCCGGTCTACAAGGTCAACCCGCCGCTGCGCACCGCCGCCGACGTCGAGGCGCTGCGCGCCGCGCTCGCCGACGGCACCATCGACGCGGTCGCCACCGACCACGCCCCGCACCCCGCGGAGGACAAGGACTGCGAGTGGGCGGTCGCCGCGATGGGCATGGTCGGCCTGGAGACGGCGCTCTCGGTCGTCCAGCAGACGATGGTGGACACCGGCCTGCTGAACTGGGAGGCCGTCGCGGACCGGATGTCCTACCGCCCGGCGCGGATCGGCCGTCTCACCGGCCAGGGCCGCCCGATCTCGGTGGGTGAGCCGGCGAACCTGGTGCTCTTCGATCCCGCGTACCGTGGTGCCGTGGATCCCGAGAGCTTCGCCACCCGCAGCCGAAACACCCCCTACCGCGGCCTCGACCTGCCCGGACGCGTGCACGCGACCTTCCTGCGCGGCCGCGCGACCGTGCTGGCCGGCGAGCTGGCCGACCGGGACGGGCTGGCGTGACCGGCCTCGCCGCCGAGCAGGCCAGGGTCACCAACTGGCCCGGTTACATCGGCTGGACGGTCGGCCTGCTGATCCTGATCGCCCTGGTCTACTGGCTGATGCGGCAGGGCTGGAACTGGCGCCGGACGCTGCAGTCCGAGCTGCCGCCGCTGCCCGCCGCGCCCGCCGACCCCGGGGCGCCGCTGCTGCGGGCGAAGGGCCGCTACCACGGCTCCACCACGGCCGGTAACTGGCTGGACCGGGTCGTCGCGCACGGCCTCGGCACCCGCAGCCTGGCCGAGCTGACCCTGACCGAGCAGGGACTCCTGGTCCGCCGCCCCGGCGACGAGGACCTGTGGATCCCCGCCGCGGCGCTGACCGGCGCCCGGCGCGACTCGGGCATCGCGGGGAAGGTCGTCCCCGCCGGGCTGCTGGTCGTCACCTGGAACCACCGGGGCACCGCCCTGGACTCGGGCTTCCGGGCCGACCACCCCGACGAGCACACCGCCTGGGTCGAGGCGGTCGAGGCTCTGACCGAACGAACGAAGACGAAGAAGACGGAAGAGGCCGCCCCATGACCGCACCTGCCCCCACCACGCCTCGCACCAGGCGGGAGCGAGTGCCCGCCGTGCTCATCCTGGAGGACGGCCGGACGTTCCGCGGCCAGGCGTACGGCGCCGTCGGCGAGACCTTCGGCGAGGCGGTCTTCAACACCGGCATGTCCGGCTACCAGGAGACCCTGACCGACCCGTCGTACCACCGCCAGGTGGTCGTGATGACCGCCCCGCAGATCGGCAACACCGGCTGGAACGACGAGGACGACGAGTCCAAGCAGATCTGGGTCGCCGGGTACGTCGTCCGCGACCCCGCCCGGGTCGCCTCCAACTGGCGCTCCCGCCGCTCGCTGGACGAGGAGCTCGCGAACCAGGGCGTCGTCGGCATCAGCGGCATCGACACCCGGGCGCTCACCCGCCACCTGCGCGAGCGCGGCGCGATGCGCGTCGGCATCTTCTCCGGCCCGGCCCTCGCCGACGAGCAGGCCCTGCTCGCCCGGGTGCTGCAGGCGCCCGAGATGAAGGGCGCCGACCTGTGCGCCGAGGTCGCCACCACCGAGCCCTACGTCGTCCCGGCGATCGGCGAGAAGAGGTTCACCGTCGCCGCCCTGGACCTCGGCATCAAGGCGATGACCCCGCAGCGGATGGCCGAGCGCGGCATCGAGGTGCACGTGCTGCCGGCCAACGCCACGATCGAGGACGTCTACGCGGTCGCCCCCGACGGCGTGTTCTTCTCCAACGGCCCGGGCGACCCGGCCACCGCCGACCACCAGGTCGAGGTGGCGCGCGGCGTGCTGGAGCGGGGCACCCCGTTCTTCGGCATCTGCTTCGGCAACCAGATCCTCGGCCGCGCCCTGGGCTTCGGCACCTACAAGCTCAAGTACGGCCACCGCGGCATCAACCAGCCGGTGCAGGACCGCACCACCGGCAAGGTCGAGGTCACCGCGCACAACCACGGCTTCGCCGTGAACGCGCCGCTGGACCGGGTCAGCGACACCCCGTTCGGCCGCGTCGAGGTCTCCCACGTCTGCCTCAACGACGACGTGGTCGAGGGCCTCCAGTGCCTGGACACCCCCGCCTTCTCGGTGCAGTACCACCCGGAGGCGGCGGCCGGCCCGCACGACGCCGCGTACCTCTTCGACCGCTTCGTCAACCTGATGGCCGGCGCCCCGGCCCGTACCACCGCTGGGAGCTGACCCGTGCCGAAGCGCACCGACATCAAGTCCGTCCTGGTGATCGGCTCCGGCCCGATCGTCATCGGCCAGGCGGCGGAGTTCGACTACTCCGGCACCCAGGCCTGCCGCGTCCTCAAGTCCGAGGGCCTGCGCGTCGTCCTGGTCAACTCCAACCCGGCCACGATCATGACCGACCCGGAGATCGCCGACGCCACCTACGTCGAGCCGATCACCCCGGAGTTCGTCGAGAAGATCATCGCCAAGGAGCGCCCCGACGCGCTGCTGCCGACCCTCGGCGGCCAGACCGCGCTCAACACCGCCATCTCCCTGCACCAGGCGGGCACCCTCGACAAGTACGGCGTCGAGCTGATCGGCGCCGACGTCGAGGCGATCAACAAGGGCGAGGACCGCGACCTCTTCAAGGGCGTCGTCGAGGCCGTCAACGCCAAGATCGGCCACGGCGAGTCCGCCCGCTCGGTGATCTGCCACTCGATGGACGACGTCCTCAAGGGCGTCGAGACCCTCGGCGGCTACCCCGTCGTCGTCCGCCCCTCGTTCACCATGGGCGGCGCCGGCTCCGGCTTCGCCCACGACGAGGAGGACCTGCGCCGCATCGCCGGCCAGGGCCTGGCCCTCTCGCCGACCACCGAGGTGCTCCTGGAGGAGTCCATCCTCGGCTGGAAGGAGTACGAGCTGGAGCTGATGCGCGACAAGCACGACAACGTCGTGGTCGTCTGCTCCATCGAGAACTTCGACCCGATGGGCGTCCACACCGGCGACTCCATCACCGTCGCCCCGGCGATGACCCTCACCGACCGCGAGTACCAGATCCTCCGCGACATCGGCATCGCCGTCATCCGCGAGGTCGGCGTCGACACCGGCGGCTGCAACATCCAGTTCGCCGTCAACCCCGAGGACGGCCGGGTCATCGTCATCGAGATGAACCCGCGCGTCTCCCGCTCCTCGGCGCTCGCCTCCAAGGCCACCGGCTTCCCGATCGCCAAGATCGCCGCCAAGCTGGCCGTCGGCTACACCCTGGACGAGATCCCCAACGACATCACCGAGCAGACCCCGGCCTCCTTCGAGCCGACGCTCGACTACGTCGTCGTCAAGGTCCCGCGCTTCGCCTTCGAGAAGTTCCCGTCCGCCGACGCCACCCTCACCACCACCATGAAGTCGGTGGGCGAGGCGATGGCGATGGGCCGCAACTTCCCCGAGGCGCTCAACAAGGCGCTGCGCTCGCTGGAGAAGAAGGGCAGCCAGTTCTCCTGGGCCGGCCCCCTCGGCGACAAGGCCGAGCTGCTCGCCAAGGCGGTCGTCCCCACCGACGGCCGGATCAACACCGTCATGGAGGCGATCCGGGCCGGCGCCACCCCGGAGGAGGTGTTCGAGTCCACGAAGATCGACCCGTGGTTCGTCGACCAGCTCTTCCTGCTCGACGAGATCGCCGGCGAGCTCGCCGAGGCCGAGAAGCTCACCCCCGAGCTGCTCCGCCACGCCAAGCGGCACGGCTTCTCCGACCAGCAGATCGGCGAGATCCGCGGCCTGCGCCCGGACGTCGTCCGCGAGGTCCGGCACGCCCTCGGCATCCGTCCGGTCTTCAAGACCGTCGACACCTGCGCCGCCGAGTTCGCCGCCAGGACCCCGTACTTCTACTCGTCCTACGACGAGGAGACCGAGGTCGCCCCGCGCACCAAGCCCGCGGTGATCATCCTCGGCTCCGGCCCGAACCGCATCGGCCAGGGCATCGAGTTCGACTACTCCTGCGTGCACGCCTCCTTCGCGCTCGCCGAGGCCGGGTACGAGACCGTGATGGTCAACTGCAACCCGGAGACCGTCTCCACCGACTACGACACCTCCGACCGGCTCTACTTCGAGCCGCTCACCCTGGAGGACGTCCTGGAGATCGTCCACGCCGAGCAGCAGGCCGGCCCGCTTGCCGGCGTCATCGTCCAGCTCGGCGGCCAGACCCCGCTCGGCCTCGCCCAGGCGCTCAAGGACAACGGCGTTCCGATCGTCGGCACCCAGCCCGAGGCGATCGACCTCGCCGAGGAGCGCGGCGCCTTCGGCCGCGTGCTGCGCGACGCCGGCCTGCCCGCCCCCAAGCACGGCACCGCGTTCTCCTTCGACGAGGCCAAGGCCATCGCCGACGAGATCGGCTACCCCGTGCTCGCCCGCCCGAGCTACGTGCTCGGCGGCCGCGGCATGGAGATCGTCTACGACGAGGCCTCGCTCGCCTCCTACCTGGAGCGCCACGCCGGCCTGATCTCCGAGCACCCGGTGCTCATCGACCGCTTCCTCGACGACGCGGTGGAGATCGACGTCGACGCCCTCTACGACGGCACCGAGCTCTACCTCGGCGGCGTCATGGAGCACATCGAGGAGGCCGGCATCCACTCCGGCGACTCCGCCTGCGCGCTGCCCCCGATCACCCTCGGCGGCTACGACATCAAGCGCCTGCGCACCTCCACCGAGGCGATCGCCCGCGGCGTCGGCGTCCGCGGCCTGATCAACATCCAGTTCGCGCTGGCCGGTGACATCCTCTACGTGCTGGAGGCCAACCCGCGCGCCTCCCGCACCGTGCCGTTCACCTCCAAGGCGACCGCCGTGCCGCTGGCCAAGGCCGCCGCCCGGATCTCGCTCGGCGCCACCATCGCCGAGCTCCGCCAGGAGGGCCTGCTGCCGGCCGAGGGCGACGGCGGCACGCTGCCCGCCGACTGCCCGATCTCCGTCAAGGAGGCCGTGCTGCCCTGGTCGCGCTTCCGCGACGTGGCCGGCCGCGGCGTCGACACCGTGCTCGGCCCCGAGATGCGCTCCACCGGCGAGGTCATGGGCATCGACCGGGTCTTCGGCACCGCCTACGCCAAGTCCCAGGCCGGCGCGTACGGCGCCCTGCCCACCAAGGGCAAGGTGTTCGTCTCGGTCGCCAACCGCGACAAGCGCAACCTGGTCTTCCCGGCCCGCGCGCTCGTCGAGCTCGGCTTCGAACTGCTCGCCACCACCGGCACCGCCGAGGTGCTGCAGCGCGGCGGCATCCCCGCCACCGTGGTGCGCAAGCACAGCGAGGGCGAGGGCCCGAACGGCGAGAAGACCATCGTCCAGCTGATCCACGAGGGCGCGGTCGACCTGATCATCAACACCCCGTACGGCACCGGCGGCCGCCTCGACGGCTACGAGATCCGCACCGCCGCCGTCTCGCGCGGCGTCCCCTGCCTGACCACCGTCCAGGCGATGGGTGCGGCCGTCCAGGGCATCGACGCGCTGCACCGCGGCGACGTCGGCGTCATGTCGCTCCAGGAGCACGCGGCCCTGATCAACGCCGGCCGCAAGTAGTCCGACCACCGTGGGGGGCACCGGAGACCTTGGTGCCCCCCACACCCTCCCCTCCCGCCGCCCGACCACCGCCCCTGTTGGACGGGCTTCGCCCGACGACCCCAACAGGAAGGGCGCTGTGTACAAGCTCCTGTTCGACCTGGTCTTCAAGAAGATGGACCCGGAGAAGGCCCACCACCTCGCCTTCTTCTGGATCCGGCTGGCCGCCTCCGTCCCGGGCCTGCGGCAGCTCGTGAAGGCCGTCCTCGCCCCGCGCGACCCCGCGCTGCGCACCACCGCGCTCGGCCTGGACCTGCCCGGCCCGTTCGGCCTCGGCGCCGGCTTCGACAAGGACGGCATCGGCATCGACGGCCTGTCGATGCTCGGCTTCGACTTCGTCGAGATCGGCACCGTCACCGGTGAGCCGCAGCCCGGCAACCCCGCCCCGCGGCTGTTCCGGCTGATCGAGGACCGCGCCCTGATCAACCGGATGGGCTTCAACAACCAGGGCTCCGCCCGGGTTGCCGCCCGCCTCACCGGCCGGATCCGCGCCACCGGCACCCCGATCGTCGGCATCAACATCGGCAAGACCAAGGTCGTCGAGGAGGCCGACGCCACCGAGGACTACCTGAAGTCCACCCGGCGCCTCGCCCCGCACGCCGACTACCTGGTCGTCAACGTCTCCTCGCCGAACACCCCCGGCCTGCGGAACCTGCAGGCCGTGCAGATCCTCGGCCCGCTGCTGTGGGACGTCCGCAAGGCCGCCGACGAGGTCACCCCGCACCACGTCCCGCTGCTGGTGAAGATCGCCCCCGACCTCGCCGACGAGGACATCGACGAGATCGCCGACATGGCCCTCACCCTCGGCCTGGACGGCATCATCGCCACCAACACCACCATCGGCCGCGAGGGGCTCGCCACCGACGCCGCCCGGGTCGAGGAGATCGGCATGGGCGGGCTCTCCGGCGCGCCGCTCAAGGCCCGCTCGCTGGAGGTGCTGCAGCGGCTGCGCGCCCGCACCGAGGGCCGCCTGGCGATCATCTCGGTCGGCGGCGTCGAGACGGCCGAGGACGCCTGGCAGCGGATCGTGCACGGCGCCGACCTGGTGCAGGGCTACAGCGCCTTCGTCTACGAGGGGCCGTTCTGGATGCGGCGGGTCCACAAGGGCCTCTCCGCGCGCCTGAAGGCCTCCGGGTACCGGACGATCGCCGACGCCGTCGGCACCGCCAAGGCGTAGCGCCCGCGCCCCTGGCGGTGCGCCCGGGGCGCGCCGCCGCCGACGCACATGGTCTCCAGGCCGAACTGCTTGTCGTGCCACTGGAGGGAGTTGA
>NZ_JBEYFP010000183.1:0-10188 GCF_040634455.1 Kitasatospora sp. NPDC007106 | reverse complement strand
GCCGCCGCGGGGGGCGCCACCGCGCTGGGGGCGTCCGGTGCCCGGGGCCCGGCGGGAGGTGCCGCGCTGCGGGCGTGCCTGATCGGTCATGCTGCTCCGTCCTGATCGGCCGGCGGGCACGGCGGTGCCGTGCGCCCGGACCTTGTGGGTCGGCCGTCAGGAGTGCGCGCGGGGCCGCCCCGGCCGTTCGGCGGCAATGGGCGAGGGCCCGCACCCGCAGGTGCGGACCCTCACTCGTCAAGCGTGAGTCGGGCTGGGCCGGACTCAGAGGGGGCGGATGTTCTCCGCCTGGGGGCCCTTCTGGCCCTGGGTGACGTCGAACTCGACCTTCTGGCCCTCGATGAGCTCACGGAAGCCCTGGGCGTTGATGTTCGAGTAGTGGGCGAAGACGTCGGCGCCGCCGCCGTCCTGCTCGATGAAGCCGTAGCCCTTTTCGCTGTTGAACCACTTCACGGTGCCGGTAGCCATAACCGTCTCCTCATTCTGGGGCATCAGGGGCCTGCACCTCGCAGACCCCGAGTAGCCGCGATCCCCGTCCGGAGACAAAACACCGGATAAAAACAAATGCGCCTGGCGGTTGGAACCAGCAGGCGCACACGCACGTTCATGGGACCAAAACTGCAACTGCCTCGACTGTAGCACGGTGGCGCCTTCAATGATCGGGAGAGTTCTCCTCGTCACACCTCGGGCTCCCCGGGATTGAACGGCCCGCGGGCGGGGCACACACAGCCGATCGTGTGCCCCGCCCACGGGTCCGTGCGGACCGTGCGGTCAGATCCGGCCGGCCGGCTGCGGCTCCGCCTCGGGGACGGTGGGGCCGTCCCGGTCGGCGGCGTCCTGGTGGCCGGGCCACCAGGCCGCGCGGCCCAGCAGGGCGGTGATCGCCGGGGTGAAGAACATCGCCATCACGAAGGCCGAGATGATGATGCCGAAGGCGATCGAGAAGCCCATCTGGCTGAAGAGCGAGTTCCCGGCCAGCAGCATGGTGCCGAAGGTGGCCGCCAGGATGAAGCCCGCGGCGGCGACGGTCGGGCCGGCGTGCTTGACCGCCTGGCCGGCGGCCTCGCGGGGGCTGCGGCCCTCCTTCACCTCCTCGCGGAGGCGGGCGATCATCAGGATGTTGTAGTCGGTGCCGATCGCGACCACGAACAGGTAGATGAAGATCGGCAGCATGAACATCAGGCCCGGCTCGCCGCCGATCTTCTGGAAGATCAGCGAGGTGGCGCCGAGGGTGGCGCCGAAGCCGAGGCCGACCGAGGCCATCAGGTACCAGGGCGCGACCACGCTGCGCAGCTGCAGGGCCAGGATGACCAGGATGAGCAGCGCCGCCAGCGGGAACACCAGCGTGTAGTCGTGGACCATCGCGGTGTTGATGTCCTTGAAGATCGACGTCTGACCGCCGACCAGGGCCTTGGTGCCGCTCGGGGCGGAGCCGTGCGCGGTGTCGCGCAGGCCGCCCATGGTGTCGATGGCCTTGTTGGTCGCGGGCGCGTCCTTGAGGATCACCGTGATGTCGGCGGTGAGCCCGTCCTTGCTGAGCTGGGTGCGCTCGGCGGGCACCGCGGCGACGCCCGGGGTCCTGGCGAGCGCGGCGCGGTAGGTGTCGAGGCCCGCGGTGTCCAGCTTGGCCCCGCCGGTGGCGGTCAGGTAGACGTGGCTCGGGTCGGCGGCGCCGGCCGAGAAGGCCTTCATCATCCGGTCCTGGACGACCATCGACTCCTTGGTCTTCGGCATCGAGCCGCTGGCCAGGTCGAAGGTGCCCTTGTAGCCGAGGGCGGCGACGGTCAGGGCGACCAGCACCAGGCCGGAGGCCAGGGCGGCGAGGGCCGGACGGCGCTGCACGCCGCTGCCGAGCGCGGCGAAGCGGGTGCCCTTGGCCTGGCGCATCCAGTGCGCGGGGAAGTCGCCGGTCGGGCGCGGGCCGCGGGCGAGGCGGGCCAGCCAGGCCAGCTGCCGGCCGTCCCAGCGGAGCCACTCGACGACCCGGCGGAAGAGCACCCGCTCGGGGAGGACCGAGAGCACGGCCGGGACGAGGGTGATCGAGGCGAAGGCGGTGACCGCGACGGCGATGGCCAGGGACGGGCCGAGCGCGGTGAACATGCCGAGGCTGGAGAGGACCAGGACGGCGAAGGCGGCCACGACGGCGCCCGCGGCGGAGGCGATCGCCTCGCCGACCCGGCCGACCGCGTTGACCACGGCCTCCTTGCGGTCGTCCCCGGCCCGCAGCCGCTCGCGGTAGCGGAACATCAGGAACAGGAAGTAGTCGGTGCCGACGCCGAAGAGCACCACGATGAGGATGGCGGACATCGAGTTGTCCGCCTTCAGCCCGAAGACCTTGCTCGCGTCGGCGATCAGGCCGTTGGCGACCATCGAGTAGACGAAGATCGACACGATCGGCAGCAGCGCCACGATCGGGCTGCGGAAGATCAGCCAGAGCGTGAGCAGGATGATCACCACGGTGCCGATGCCGATCAGCGCCTCGGCCAGCTTGGACGAGTCCTGCTGGTCGAGGATGCTCGCGGCCGGGCCGCCGAGCAGCATCTTGACCGGGGTGCCGGCGGTCAGCTCGGTGCCCGCCTCGCGCAGCGCCTTGGCGGCGTCCGCGGCCTCGGGCTTCTGCATGACCTTCTTGTCGATGGCGATCATCGACATGCCGAAGGTGCCGTCCGGGGCGTAGGTCTTGCCGACCGGCAGGACGGTCTCGACGGACTCGATGTGCTTGTCGGCGAGGCCCTTGGCGACCTTCTCGGCGGTGGCCTTGTCGGCCTCGGTCAGCTTGCCGCCGTCGGTGCGCTCGAACAGCGCGTAGGCGCCCGGCGAGAAGTTCGCCGGGAAGGCCTTCGCCTGCAGCTCGGCGGCCTGGATCGACTCGTAGTGCTTCGGGAGGAAGGCGCTCTCGTCGGTCTGCGCGGTGATCGTCGGAGCGGTGGAGATGATCGCGACGGCCGCGATCAGCCACGCTCCGATCACCCACCAGGCCCGCCTGACGACGAAGTCTCCGATTCGGTGGAACATGCTCGTGATGCCTCCTGGGCATGGTTCACCGCAGCCCTCGGGGGACGGAAACCGGGCAACGGCAGGACCGGCCCGGGAGGAATCCCTAGCCGGTCGGCAGGCAAGTACGTGTGGAGGCATCCTATGCGATGCCACTAGCCGGTCGGCAGGTAACCCCGCCCCCGGCGGGCACCCCTAGGGGGTACCGGCCGCCTCCTCGGACCATCCTGACCTGCGCCCGCGCCGTGCACCTCCTGCTCCGGGCGGATCCGCCTCCCCCTCAGGGTGGAGCCGAAGACCGACCCCGAGGAGGAGCGCGGGGTGGGGAAAACCCCACCCCGGCCCTCCGGGCAGGCCCAGGGTCGACTCACCCGCCAGCCGGATACTCCGTCAACTCCCCGCTTCCTAGGGTCGTTCCAGCAGCCGGGAACACCGGCACCAAGCTCCGGCGGACCGCACCCGCCGCTCTCCCTGGGGGACCCGTGACACCCAAGCTCGGCCTCGCCGCCGCCATGGGCGCGTGGAGCGCCAGACACCGCAAGACGGCGGTGTTCGGCTGGCTCCTGTTCGTCGTCCTGGCCGCCTTCCTCGGCGGCCTCCACGGCAGCACCAAGGTCACCGACTCCGAGATGATGCCGGGCGAGGTCGCCCGCGCCGCGAAGATCCTCGACGAGGCCGGTATCAAGACCCCGGCCGGCGAGACCGTGCTCGTCCAGAGCGCCGCGCTGACCGCCGACGACCCGGCCTTCCGCGCCGTCGTCGACGAGGCCGCCGCCGCGGTGCGGGCCACCGGCAAGGCCGCCGACCTGCGCAGCCCGTACGACACCGGCGCCGTCTCGGCCGACCGGCACTCCGCGCTGCTGCAGTTCACCGTGGCCGGGGAGGACCGCGAGAAGGCCGTCGAGAACGTGCCGGCCGTGCTCGACGCGGTCGCCGGGGTGCAGGCGAAGCACAAGGACCTCACCGTCGAGGAGTTCGGCGAGGCCAGCTCCGGCAAGTGGTTCCAGGAGCAGTTCTCGAACGACTTCCAGCGCGCCGAGTGGACGGCCGTCCCGCTGGCGCTGGGCATCCTGTTGATCGCCTTCGGCGCCCTGGTCGCCGCCGTGCTGCCGGTCGTCCTCGCGCTCACCGCCTTCATCGCCGCCGGCGGCCTGGTCGCCCTCTCCAGCGGCCTGCTGCACACCAGCGACGACGCCAGCTCGGTGATGCTGCTCGTCGGCCTCGCCGTCGGCGTCGACTACTGCCTGTTCTACCTGCGCCGCGAGCGCGAGGAGCGGGCCGCCGGACGCGACGCCGCCACCGCGCTCCAGGTCGCCGCCGCCACCTCCGGCCGGGCCGTGCTGGTCTCCGGCGTGACCGTGGTCGTCGCCATGGCCGGCCTCTTCCTCACCGGCATCGCCGACTTCCAGGCGATGTCCTTCGCCACCATCCTCGTGGTGATCACCGCCGTGCTCGGCTCGCTCACCGTGCTGCCCGCGCTGCTGTCGATGCTCGGCGACCGGGTCGACAAGGGCCGCCTCCCGCTGCTGCACAAGCTCCGCCGCAGCGACGCCGCCACCGGCGGGCGGGTCTGGAACGCCCTGCTCACCCCGGTGCTGAACCGGCCGCTCGCCGCCACCGTCCTCGCCGGCGGCCTGCTGCTCGGCCTCGCCGCGCCGCTGCTCACCATGCACACCGCCAACCTGACCTTCCAGCAGCAGCTGCCCAAGGGCAACGCCCTGGTCGCCACCTCGCAGCGGATCGAGAAGGCCTTCCCCGGCAGCCCCGCCCCCGCCACGGTCGTCGTCAAGGCCCGCGCCGTCGACTCCCCCGAGATGAAGCAGGCCCTCGCCGACCTCAGGACCCGGGCGCTGGCCACCGGCAAGATGCACGAGCCGATCCAGGTGACGGTGCACGGCGCGCAGAACGTCGCCCTGGTCGACATCCCGCTCGTCGGCACCGGCAACGACACCGCCAGCACCGAGGCCCTGGAGGCGCTGCGGGGCGACGTGGTGGCGAACACGGTGCTCAAAGTGCCCGGAACCGAGGCCCCGGTCACGGGCAGCACCGCGGGCTCGCACGACTTCAACGAGCAGATGTCCCGCTCGATGCTCCCGGTCTTCGGCTTCGTCGTCGCCTTCGCCTTCCTGCTGATGCTCTGCTCGTTCCGCTCGCTCGGCATCGCGCTCACCGCGGTGGTGCTCAACCTGCTCTCGGTCGGTGCCGCGTACGGCGTGCTCGCCCTGGTCTTCCAGCACGGCGTCGGCGCCTCGCTGTTGGGCACCGCCGGGGTCGGCGCGGTGGAGTCCTGGGTGCCGCTGTTCCTGTTCGTGATCCTGTTCGGCCTGAGCATGGACTACCACGTGTTCGTGGTCTCCCGGATCAAGGAGGCGCACGACCGGGGCCTGGCCACCCGGGCCGCCGTCTCCTACGGCATCCGCTCCACCGCCGGTGTGGTCACCAGCGCCGCAGTGATCATGGTCGGGGTGTTCGCGGTCTTCGGCACGCTGTCCATGCAGTCGATGAAGCAGATGGGCGCCGGCCTCGCCGTCGCGGTGCTGATCGACGCCACCGTGATCCGCGCGGTGCTGCTGCCCGCAGTGATGAGCCTGCTCGGCGAGCGCAACTGGTACCTGCCGCGCTGGCTGAACTGGCTGCCGAACCTCTCGCACGGAGAGTCCTTCCCGCCGGTCACCCCGGCCGCTCCCGCCCCGGCCGGCCTGCACCTGCCGGACGGCCAGTCCGCCGGCGGCGCCCGGGTCTGACCCCCGCACGATCGACCGCCCCACGGCCGGGCCCCCGCAGCACGCGGGGCCCGGCCGCCGTGCGCCAGGATGGTCCGGACCGCACCGAGGAGCCCGCCGTGACCGCCTTCGACGAAGCCCGCGCCCGCACCCTGCTGGCCGGCGCCTGCCGCACCGCCGGACTGCCCGCACCGGACGGCGCCCGGCTGCTCGCGCTCGGTGAGAACGCCGTGTTCGACCTCGGCTCCCCCGCGCTCGTCGCCAAGGTCGGCCGCAGCTCCGCGCTGCTCCCCCGGGCCGCCCGCGAACTGGCCGTCGCCGCCTGGCTGGACGCCGCCGGCATCACGGTCGTCCGGCCCCGGCACCCCGAGCCCGTGACCGCCGGCGGACACCCGGTGACCTTCTGGCACCGACTGCCCGCCCCCGTCCGCCCGGCGCGGACGGCCGACCTCGCGCCGCTGCTGCGCGCCCTGCACGCGCTGCCCGCCCCCGAGGGCCTCCTGCTCGGCCCCCGCGACCTGCTCGCCCCGGTCGACGGATGGCTCGCCGCCGCGGCCGGTCACGTCGACCCGGCCGACACCGCCTTCCTGCGTGCCCGGAAGGAGAGCTTCGTCACGGCCGTGGCCGCGCTCACCCCCCACCTCACCCCCGGCCCGGTGCACGGCGACGCCCTCCCCCGCAACGTCCACGTCGGCCCCGACGGGCCCGTCCTGCTCGACCTGGAGAACGCCGGCCACGACCTGCGCGAGCACGACCTCGTCGTCCTGGCGCTCAGTCAGGACCGGTACGGGGTGCCGGAGGAGGAGTACCGGGCCTTCACCGCGGCCTACGGCTGGGACGTCCGGGGCTGGGACGGCTTCGCGGTGCTGCGCGGTGCGCGGGAGACGGCGAGCGCCGCCTGGGTCGCCCAGCACGTCCCCGGCAACCCCGCCGCGGCGGCCGAGTTCCGCCGCCGGGTGGACTCCTTGCGCAACGGGCAGGCCTCCGTACGCTGGTATCCGTTCTGAGACCCGACAACCGGGTCCGTTCGTACACGACGACGGAACCGGCGGTCCGCGCCTGACGTCGTCCCCGGCACACGCCCCCACCCGGGGTGGCCGGTACGACGTCAGGAGTCGTCACCATGCGGATTCCCCGCCCCCGATCCCGTCGCACCCTCGGCCTCGGCCTCGCCGCGCTGCTCGCCCCGACCGTGATCGCCGCCTGCGGTTCGGCCACCCATGCCCACACCCGCAACGCGAGCGCCGACGGCGCCCGCACCACGGCCGCCGCCGTCACCCCGCGCGACACCGCCGCCACCAGCGGCTCGCCGTCCGCCGCGAGCCCCACCCCGACCGTCCCGGCGCAGCGCTCCGCACCGCCCTCGGCGAGCGCCCCGGCCACCACCGCGGCGCCGACCACCGCCGCGCCCGGCAGCAGCAGTGCGGTCCCCTCCGCGCCGAGTGCCTCCGCGAGCCCGTCCTGGCACACCCCGGGCAGCGACCCGACCCGCAGCCACCAGGTGCTGCGGTCCACCGCGAGCGGCGGCCGCACCGTGGCGCTCACCTTCGACGACGGCCCGGGCCCGGCCACCCGCCCGATCCTCGACCTGCTGGCGCAGTACCACGCCAAGGCGACCTTCTGCATGGTCGGCAACGAGGTCGACCGCGACCCGGCGGCCGTGCGTCTGGTCCTCGCCGGGGGGCACCGGCTGTGCGACCACACCGTCGACCACCCGCAGCCGCTGCACAGCCGCAGCCACGACCAGCAGGTGCACGAGATCGCCGACGCCAAGCAGACCATCCTGCGGGCCGCCGGTCCGGGCGCCGAGGTGCCGTGGTTCCGGGCCCCCGGCGGCGACTTCACCGCCGAGAACGAGCAGATCGCGGCCGACCACGGCATGCGCTCGCTCGGCTGGTCGGTCGACCCGCGGGACTGGGCCAGGCCCGGTGTCCCCGCGATCGTCGCCAACGTCCAGCAGCACCTGCGCCCCGGCGGGGTGGTGCTGATGCACGACGGCGGCGGCGACCGCAGCCAGACGATCGAGGCGCTGCGCCAGCTCCTGCCCTGGCTGGTCGCGCAGGGTTACACCTTCGACTTCCCGGCCGGCGGCTGATCCGGGGCCGGGACGGGCGGACCGGGCCGCGGCGAGCCCGCCGCCGTCAACCCGCCGCGGCCGCGGCGGGCCAGGGCACCACGGGCCAGGCCGGCTCGATCCTGGCCTGCGGGTCCGAGGTGCGGCGCAGGTACTGCTGGAACGAGGCGGCCTGCTCCGCGGCGGCCCGCACCTGGAGCGCGTGCAGATCGGCCGGCGTGACGCCGCCGACCGCGGGGAAGGCCTCGCCGAGCCGGCGGGCCACCCGGGCCGCGGCCACCGCGTCGGCCCCGGCCTGGTGCGCGCCGTCCAGCACCACCCCGTAGTGCTCGCAGAGCGCCTGCAGGTTGCGCTTGCCGCGGCGGTAGCGGTCGGCGTGCTTGTCGAGCACCAGCGGGTCGATGACCGGCGCGGGCGTGCCGCCGAGCCGCGCCGAGAGCGGGCTGACGCCGTGTCGGCGGCACTCGCGGTCGAGCAGCGACAGGTCGTAGCGCGCGTTCATGATGACCAGCGGGGTGCCGGAGCCGAGGGCCTCCGCTATGGCCCGGGTGATCTCCTCGACGGCGCCGGCCGCGGCCACCCCGCGCTCCCGCGCCTGCGCGGTGCCGATGCCGTGGATCGCGGTGGCCTGGGCCGGGATCGGTATGCCCGGGTCGACCAGCCAGTGCTGCTCCCGCGAGACGGTGCCGTCCGGCTCCAGCCGGACGAGGGCCGCGGTGACGATCCGGTCGTTCTCGATGTCGGTGCCGGTGGTCTCCAGGTCGAAGGCCAGCAGGCCGGCGGCCAGCCAGCTCATCGCGGGCCCCCGGCCGTGCGGTGGCCGTGGTGGGCGGGTGCGGTCGGCGTCCCCCTCCGGGTCGTCATCCGGCGCTCCTTCCGTCGCTCCTGCCGTGACGGGGACCATCATCGCCCGCACCAGTGACAGCCCCGCCGGTCGGGTCGCCCGGCGGGGCCGTCGAGGGGTGCGGCGACGCGGCGCGGCGGCGCTCCGGCGGACGGGTCGGGCGGTGCGTCAGGCGGTGCCGAGCAGGCCGCTGCCGAGCCAGCCGCTCTCGTCCGGCACGCCGGGCAGCACGAAGAAGTAGCCGCCGCCGGTGGGCGCGAGGAAGGCGGCCAGCGGCTCGCCGTTCAGCCGCTGCTGCACGGCCTCGAACTGCCGGGCGACGTCCTGCTGGTAGCAGCAGAACACCAGCCCCATGTCGAGGTCGCCGGTCCCGTCGACGCCGCGGTCGTAGTTGTAGCCGCGGCGCAGGATCCGCGAGTCGGCGGTGGCGGCGGTGCGCGGGTTGGCGAGCCGGATGTGCGCGTCGAGGGCGATCACCGCACCGGACGGGTCCTTGCCGTACGCCGGGCCGTCCTGCTCGGCGGTGCCGCCGAGCGGCGCGCCGCTGTCCCGGTGCCGGCCGACGATCCGCTCCTGGTCGGCCACCGGCAGGGCGTCCCAGGGTTCGACCCGCATCCGGATGATCCGCAGCACCTGGTAGGTGCCGCCCGCCGCCCAGGCCGGTTCGCCGCCGTCCGCGGCGACCCAGACCAGACTGTCCATCACCCGGTCCGAGCCGGTGTCGGGGTTGGCGATGCCGTCCTTGAAGCCCTGCAGGTTGCGCTGCGCGCCGTCCGGCCGGGCCGGGTTCTGGAACCCGTCGATCCGCCAGAGCGGGCGCAGCGCGCCGCGGGTGTGCCGGGTCAGGTCGCGCAGGGCGTGCAGCACGGTGTCCCGGTTGTCGGCGCAGATCTGCAGCGACAGGTCGCCGTGCAGCTCCGGGCCGAGGTCGTCGCCGGGGAAGGCCGGCATCGGGGTCAGGCGCAGCGGGCGGGCGGCCGCGAGGCCGAACCGGTCGTCGAAGAGCGAGGCGCCGACGCCGACGGTGACGGTCAGTCCGTCGGCGGGGACGTCCGTGCCGAGCAGGCAGGTGTCGGACGGCGGCTCGCCGGCGGCGGCCGGTGCGGGGGTGCCGCCGGCGGTCAGGAAGCGGATGCGGTCGGTCAGCGAGCGCATCAGCTGTTCCAGGGCCGGCCGGTCGGGGGCGGTGACCTCGGCGGCGAGGAAGGCGGCGAAGCGCTGGGCGGGCGTGGTGACGCCGGCCTGGTGCGGGCCGTGGAAGGGGACGGCGTCCCGTTCCACCGCTGCCGCAGCGGCGGCGGGCCCGCCGGTGAGGACCGGTCCGGCGGCGCCGGCGGCGCCGGCGGCGAGGGTGGCCTTGACGAAGCTGCGGCGGGCGGGGGCGGCAGCGGTGGGCTCGGTCATCGGGGCTCCGGTGTCGAACTGCGTGGGGGGATCGTGGCAGCCGGCCGTCACGGCCGCTTCGCACACGGTCCAACGCTGCGGTGCACCACCCCGGCCCGCACCCCGGACGATCCCCCCGATCCGCCGACCGGCCGCACCGGCCGCACCGG
>NZ_JBEYFP010000182.1:0-10212 GCF_040634455.1 Kitasatospora sp. NPDC007106 | reverse complement strand
GGGCCGGTTCATGTCGCAGGTGCGCGCCACCCGGATCCGGGCGTGCTCGGCCAGGGCACGGTCGACGTCGCGGAACGCTGCGACCTTGTCGTCGCCGGACACTGTCACGGGGCCCCCTCCACTGCACGGGCCCGCACTGCCGGCGGGCCGCTCCTTCACTGGCTACCGGTACTTCGGAGCGGTACGCCGGGCGGATTGCCCTCGATCGGTGCGGAGTTGCCGTGGCGTGCGGACGGGCCGGCACCTGCCCCCGCGGGCGGGGGGCAGGTGCCCGCGCTCAGCTGAACGGCAGCAGCATCACCGGCGTGCCGCTCGGGTGCGCCGAGCCGCCCTCCGGTTCCACCGTCACGCCGACGCCGACCGCGCCGTTCAGCGGCCCCTGCAGCAGCAGCGAACCGCCGGAGGCCGGCATCAGTCCGGCCGGCCGCATCGTCCCGGCGTCGTCGAACCACAGTTCGTAGGTCTTGCCGGCGGGCAGCGCCGGCATTCCGGAGGCCAGGAACCCGGCCTGGCCGCGGCTCTGCGACCAGACCACCGTGCCGACGCCGGGGCCGGCGGTCGCGGTCGCCGTCCGGGCGTCCGGCGCGGTCAGCAGGCTGCCGAACGCGGCCTGCTGGGCCTGCAGTTGCGCGGCCCGCGCATCGGCCTCGTCGGCCCGCCGGCTCTGGTCGACCGCGAGGCCGCCGAGCGCCGCGGCCAGCGCCACCGACGCCGCCAGCACGAACTTCGGCCAGTTCCGGACGATCTTGCTCCGGCGGCGCCGCCCGGTCGGCTGCGGCGGCACCTCCGGGGGCGGCACCGCGGACGGCGGCGCGAGCTGGCGGACGGACCCGATGCCCGCCATCACCCGGGCCCGCAGCTCGGCAGGCGGCGTCTCGGCCTCCGCGGCACCGAGGCGCGCCAGGGTGGCGGCGAACTCCCGGACCTCCAGCGCGCAGGCCTCGCACAGGGCCAGGTGACGCTCGAACTCCGCCAGCTCCGGCCCCTCCAGGGCATGGGCCGCGTACGCGCCGGTCAGCGTGTGCAGTTCGGCTCCGCCGGTCACGACTCCACCCCCAGGCAGTCCCGCAGCCGGATCAGACCGTCCCGCATCCGGGTCTTCACGGTGCCCAGCGGCGCGCTCAGCATGTCCGCCACCTCACGGTACGAGTAGCCCCGGTAGTAGGCCAGGGTGACGGCCTGGCGCTGGAGCTCGGTCAGCATCCTCAGACAGCGCCGCACCTGCTCGCGCTCCAGGCGGCCCTCCACCTGCTCGGCGACCTCGTCGAAGGCCGGCACGTGCGAGCGGGCGGCGACCCGCTGCTCCCGGTCGGCCGTCGCCTGCGCGGAGCGGACCCGGTCGACCGCCCGGCGGTGCGCCATCGTCAGCACCCAGGACATCACCTCGCCGCGGTCCGGCTGGTAGCGGGCGGCCGTCCGCCACACCTCCAGCATCACCTCCTGGGTCACCTCCTCCGACTGCGCCGGGTCCCGCAGCACCCGGCGCACCAGGCCGAAGACCGGGCCCGCCACAACGTCGTACAGCCGCCCGAACGCGTCCTGGTCGCCGAACGCCACCTGGGCGACCAGCTCCTTGAGGTCCGGGCCGCGGCGCTGCGGACCGGACAGGTGGACCACCGTGCTCAATCCGCCACCCCGCTCGGTCGGGCGGCGCGGACCGCCGGTCGGGCCGGGCAGGCGTGCGGCCTGCCCGTCGGACGGATGACGGGCATCGGGAACCTCCTGGTCGTCGGTGGGACCGCGCCGTCCACGGGCGGCGGCGGTCGTCGGGCACGGTGCATTCGGAACCGGACGCCCGCCGGATTGCCCGCGGGCCGCACCAGCATGGCGGAACCCGCACGCCCGCACACCTCCCCGGACGGGAAGGACCGGCACCCATCCGATCCGCGGCCGGCTCCGAAGCACCGCGCGCGAGACCCGTCCGACCCCGAACCGCCCGGAGACCTTCACCGTGCCCACCGACCGCCGCCCGATGCCGCTCTTCCACGTCCGGGAGATCTTCGCCGAACCGGCGGCCGCCGCCTCCCCGCGCGGCCGGCAGGTGCTGGAACGCTTCCCCGGCGCCCGGGTGGTCGAGGTCGACTCGCACTGGCGGATCCCGCACCTGCACGGCAACGCCGGGAACGTCGAACGGTGGGCCCGGATCAAGAGCGAGGTCCTGGTCCTCGGGGTGAAGAAGACCCTCGCCGCCCGGCCCAACGGCCGCTCCGCCGACTGGATCGCCCCCAGCTCCGCCAACGGCTGCGCGCTGGCCTGCGCCTACTGCTACGTACCGCGCCGCAAGGGCTACGCCAACCCGATCACCGTCTTCACCAACATCGACCGGATCGTCGCCCACCTCGCCGGCCACGTCCGCCGGCAGGGCCGCAAGCCCGCGCCCAACCAGTGCGACCCCACCGCCTGGGTGTACGACATCGGCGAGAACAACGACTGCTCGGTGGACGCCCTGATCTGCGACAACACCGCAGACCTGGTCCGCGCCTTCCGCGGGTGGCCGACCGCCAAGGCCTCCTTCGCCACCAAGTGGGTCAACCGCGACCTGCTCGCCCTCGACCCGCGCGGCCGCACCCGGATCCGCTTCTCGCTGATGCCGCCCGCCGACGCCCGGCTGCTGGACGTCCGCACCACGCCCGTCCCCGAGCGGATCGCCGCTGCCGGCGACTTCCTCGACGCCGGGTACGAGGTGCACTTCAACCTCTCCCCCGTCGTCCTGCGTGCCGGCTGGCAGCGCGACTGGGCCGAGCTGCTGCACCGGATGGACGACATGCTGCCCGCCGCCGTGAAGGCGCAGGCCGCGGCGGAGATCATCATGCTGACCCACAACCGCGAACTGCACGAGGTCAACCTCGGCTGGCACCCCAAGGCCGAGGAGCTGCTGTGGCGGCCCGCCCTCCAGGAGGCCAAGACCTCCGGGAACGGCGCCCGCAACGTCCGCTACCGGGCCGCGGGCAAGGCGGCGGCGCTCGCCGAGCTCCGCGGCCTGATCGACCGGCACGCGCCCTGGCTCAGGGTGCGGTACGCCTTCTGACCGACCGTCCAGCGGCCACCGCCCGGTGGCCCACCGCCCCGGGAGGACCGATGACCGACCAGACCGCCCGGCCGCCGCACTGCCTGGTGACCGGCGCCACCGGGTACATCGGCGGCCGCCTGGTGCCCGAACTCCTCGCGGCCGGCCGCACCGTGCGCTGCCTGGTCCGCGACCCCCGACGGCTGCGCGACCACCCCTGGCGGGCCCGGGTGGAGACCGCGACCGGCGACGTCACCCGGCCGGACACCCTGACCGCCGCCTTCGAGGGCGTCGACACCGCCTACTACCTCGTCCACTCCCTCGGCACCGGCCCCGGCTTCGAACGCACCGACCGCGAGGCCGCCCGGGCGTTCGGCGCGGCCGCCGCCCGGGCCGGCGTCCGGCGGATCGTCTACCTCGGCGGACTCGTGCCCGCCGGCGTCCCCGCCGGCGAACTCTCCCCGCACCTGCGCTCCCGCGCCGAGGTCGGCCGGGTGCTGCGCGCCAGCGGGGTGCCCACCGCCGAACTGCGCGCCGCGGTCATCATCGGCTCCGGCTCCGCCTCCTTCGAGATGCTCCGCTACCTCACCGAACGGCTGCCCGTGATGGTGACGCCCAGCTGGGTCGGCACCCGGATCCAGCCGATCTCCGTCCGCGACGTGCTGCGCTACCTGGTCGCCGCCGCCGACCTGCCGCCCGAGGTCAACCGGGCCTTCGACATCGGCGGCCCCGACGTCCTGACGTACCGCCGGATGATGCTCCGCTACGCGGCCGTCGCCGGCCTGCCCCGCCGGCTGATCGTCCCGGTGCCCGTCCTCACCCCCCGGCTCTCCGGCCACTGGGTCGGCCTGGTCACCCCCGTCCCCAACTCCATCGCCCGGCCGCTCGTCGAATCCCTGCGGCACGAAGTCGTCTGCGCCGAGCACGACATCGCCCGGTACGTCCCCGACCCGCCCGAACAGACCGTCCCCGGCCTCCACCGGCCGGTGCAGGGCCTGATCGGCTTCGACGACGCCGTCCGCCTCGCCCTGCGCCGCATCCGCGACGCCCAGGTCTCCACCCGCTGGTCCTCCGCCTCCCTCCCCGGCGCCCCCAGCGACCCGCTGCCCACCGACCCCGACTGGGCCGGCGGCAGCCTCTACCAGGACGTCCGCGAACGCCACGTCGACGCCGCACCGGAATCCGTCTGGCGGGTCGTCGAAGGCATCGGCGGCGAGAACGGCTGGTACTCCTTCCCGCTCGCCTGGGCCCTGCGCGGGTGGGCGGACCGCGCGGTCGGCGGGGTCGGGCTGCGGCGCGGGCGACGCGACCCGGCCCGGCTGCGGGTCGGCGACTCGCTGGACTTCTGGCGGGTCGAGGAGATCGAACCGGGGCGGCTGCTGCGGCTGCGGGCCGAGATGCGGCTGCCCGGCCCGGCCTGGCTGGAACTCTCGGTCGCCCCCGACGGCAACGGCGGCGCCCTCTACCGCCAACGGGCCCTCTTCCACCCCCACGGCCTCGCCGGCCACGCCTACTGGTGGTCCGTCGCCCCCTTCCACGCCGTCGTCTTCGGCGGCATGGCCCGCAACATCACCGAACGCGCCCAGGCCGTCTGAGAGGCAGCACCCCAGGGGCGCGGGGAACTGCGCGGTCCGAGGATGGCGAACCCGGCAGTTCCGGTTGGCCTCTGGTGCGCGTCCGTGTGTCCACGGCCGACCGGATCTGTCGGCTCGCCGATCCCGAATTGCGCGGTTCCCCGCGCCCCTGAGGGGTTGCCCCGCGCCCCTGAGTGCTTCCGCTACTCCGTTGCCGGGCCGTCCTCGGTGAGCCATTGGCGGTAGACGCCGGCGAGGGCGGCGAGGACGGCGGTGCCGCCGGGGAGGGCCGTGGTGAGGACGATGAAGGCGTTCGCGGCCTGGTCGGGGGGCGCCGTGGCCAGCCAGTTCGGCCAGAAGCCGGCGGAGGGCAGGACGGCCCCGGGTCCGGCCGGGGCGGCCGTCCTGACGGCTACGCCGCCGAGCGTGGCGTCCCATTCCCCGAGCACCCGGGCGAGTCGGGTCCGCTGCCGGGAGGTGAACCGCCGCAGGCCGATCACCCGCAGGCTCTGCCGGACGAGTTCGGGCCGCAGTTCACCGACGGCCGCGGTGGCGGCGAGCAGCAGCCGCGGGTCCCGGGAGAGCAGTCGGACCGTCCGGTCGTCGACCAGCCGGGCGAGCGCAGCGGCCCCGTCCCCGGACCCGGCGCCGGTCCGGCGGGCGAGTTCGATCCGGATCAGCATCAGCCGGTCCCCGAGGTCCTCGGCCAGTCGTGCGGCTTCGGCGAGCTGCGGTCCGGCCTCTTCGGCGAATCCCTCGTCGACGGCCCAGCGGGCGTGCGCGTAGTCGGCCTCCAACTGCACTCCCCCGGCCTGCTCCTCGACGGCACGGCTGCGGGCGGCGGAGGCGAGCGCCCGGGCGGAGTCGAGTTCGCCGAGGGCGGCCCGTACCCGGGCTTCGAGCAGCAGCAGCCGTGCGCCGCGTTCGCCGCCGGCGGGCCGGTGGTCGAGGACTTCGGCGGCGCGGTGCGGGGCGTCGAGTTCCAGCAGCCGGGTGATCTGGACCTCGGCGTGCCGTTCCCACTCCTCGGCGGGCACCTCGCGGAGGGCGGCGGGGTGGAGCGTCCGTCCGGAGCGGGAGGCGAGGTAGGCCCGGCTGCCGGGCGGGAGTTCGTCGATGGAGCCGGTGAGCAGGGCTTCGACGCCGGGCTGCCAGCGCCGGTCGAGTTCGGTGGCGGACTCGCCGAGGCCGAGCCGGTGGTAGAGCTCTTCGGCGCGGGCGGTGAGGCCGTCCTCCTGCACGTAGTGCAGCACGGCGGCCTCGTGGATCTCGGCGACCTGTTCGGGTGCCTCGGCCTGCAGCAGCGGCAGGAGTCGGCGGCGGAGGTCGCCGCGGTGTTCGAGGGAGCCGTCGGCGGCGGGGCCGAGCAGGGTGGTCTCGCGGGCGAACAGGTCGAAGAGTTCGCCGGCCCGCAGGTCGTCGGGGACGTGCACGCCGCCGGGGCCGGCCAGGACGTAGCGCAGTACGGCGGGGGTGAGACGGCGGAGCACCAGGGCGGGGCGGGCGAGGCTGCGGACGTCGGGGTCCTCGATGCGGTCGAGGACGTGGCGGTGGAGGTGCTCGTGCAGTTCTCCCCCGGTGGTGTCCTTGCTGCCGATGAGGTCGGCGGCGAGGCGCAGGTCGAGCGGGTCGCCGCCGGCGGCGTCGACGACGGGGTCGAGGGCGGCGGGGTCCGCGGCGGGGCCGAGCAGCGCGCTCAGGTGGGCGCGGGCGGCGTCGCGGTCGAAGTCGGGCAGGTGGAGTTCGCGGGCGGGCAGTCCGGCGGGGACACGGCCGGCGAGGACGACCCGCAGGGCCGGGTTGGCGTCGGCGAGCAGGTCGAACATCCGCCGGAGTTCGGCGAGCACCTCGGGGCCCGTGTCCTGGGCGGCCTCGAAGGTGTCGATCGCGAGCAGGACGGGGCCGTCGGGCAGTGCGAGGGCGAGCAGCCGGGCGAACTCGCGGTACAGCGACTCGCGTTCGGCGGGTGCGGTGAGCAGCCGGACGGAGGCGGTGAGGTGGTCGGTGGTGCCGCGGGCGGTGGCCGCGGAGTCGGCGTGGGCGGCGGCGAGGGTGTGCAGGTCGGGGGCGGCGGCGCGGGCGATCCACTTGTCGGTGAAGAACTCGGCGAGGGGCCGCAGTCCGGGGTGCTGGATGCGCAGTTGGCGGACGGCGTCGAGGAGCAGGGTGAGCGGTTCCTGCGGCAGCAGGCCGGGCCGGTCGAGGTCGATGTGGGCGAAGGGCAGCCGGGGGCCGGTGCTGCGGTGTTCGCCGTCGAGGATGAAGCGGGCGAGGACGGTTGACCTGCCGACGCCGTCGGGGCCCCCGATCAGCATCGGCCGGCGGTCGGTTCCGGCGGTGTGCTCGGCGAGTTCGGCGAGGACGTCGGCGCGTCCGGCGACGTGGGTGCCGGCGAGGCGGCGCAGCGGTTCGAGGAGTCGGCGGCGTTCGAGGTGGTCGGTGATCTCGGTGGCGCCGGGCAGGCCGGGGACGAGGCCGTCGAGCCATGCGGTGACCCGGGCGGTGGCGAGGAGTTCGTCGAGGTCCTGTTCGGCGGGGGGCGGGGCGGTGTCGGTGAGGTAGCGGGTGAGGGCGAGTTGGACGGGTCCCTGGGGGCGGTCGGGGTTGGTGTCGAGGGCGCGGCGGTGGGCGTCCGGGCCGGCCATCGCGGCGAGGGTGGTGCGGCGCAGGGCCTCGGGCAGGCGCCATTCGGGGCTGCCGTCGGCGCCGTGGACGGGTTCGCTGACGGCGAGGAGGGCCTGCAGGGCGGCGGCGTCGGGTTCGTGGCCGACCGGGCGGAGGGTGGCGGGGTCGTAGCAGGCGAGGACGGCGGCGGCCTGGCGGTATGCGTGTTCGGCGGGCGGGGGCGGGCCGGCCGCCGCGGCTGTCCTGCGGGTGAGCCGGTCGAGGCGTTCTTCGACGGTGGCGGCGGTGAGGCGGGTGCGGGCCGTGGTCATCGCAGGACCTGCCGGTCGAAGACGGCGTCGGCGGTGTCGCGGACGGCGTCGGGGAGCCGGCGGATCGCGGCGGCGCGGTCGTCGGGCAGTGCGGCGAGCAGCCGGTCGACGACGGTCTCGACGAGGGGCGGCGCGATCTCGGTGCCGAGGTCGGCGGCGAGCCGGCCGAAGAAGGCGCACAGGTCGCGGCGGTCGACGGTGCCGACGGGCTCGGTGAGGACGCAGTCGAGGACGCCGAGTGCGGGGCGGTCGTGGCCGAGCAGGAGGACGCGCAGTCCGGGGTGGCGGCCGCGGACGGCGGCGTCGGTGAGGTGGTCGATCAGGGCGGCGGTGTCGGCCTGCAGCGGCACGTGGTCGAGGCTGTCGACGACGAGCAGATGGGTGGTGCGGCCGGACGCGTCGTAGAGCCGGGCGACGAGCCAGTCGCACAGCCGGCGGGCCTGGTCGGCGCCCCGGGCGGGCGGGGCGGGGGTGGGTTCGGGCAGTTCCAGCTGGGCGGCGACGGAGCTCATCAGGTCGTGGGGGGTGCAGAGCCCGTCGGCCCATTCGGCGAGGTCGACGAGGACCGGTCGGAAGGTCCGCAGCTGCTGGGCGACGTGGCTGACGAAGTACCAGGTGTGGGACTTGCCGCAGGAACGGGGGCCGGTGACGAGCAGGACGCGGCTGCGGCTGTCGGAGACGAGGTCCTTGAGGTGGGTGCGGAGCAGGGTGCGGCCGAGGAAGAGCCGGCGGCCGAGCAGGTCGGCGGCGTACGGGTCCTCGGCTGCGGCGTCGCCCGGTCCGGCGGGCGCGGCCGGGACGGCGGTGAGCAGCCGTTCGGCGAGGGCGGCCACGGCGGGGAACCGGCCGTCGCGCAGGGCGCCGAGGAACTCCTCCAGCCGGCCGTCCCGTTCGGCCTCCTCGACGACCCGGTGGACGGTGGTGCGCAGGTCGGTGCCGGTGCCGGCGGTGGCCGGTCCGCGGCCGGTGGAGGACCACGCCCGTTCGAGGTCCTGCGGCGTGCAGTCGTTGACGACGACGTCCACGAGGCGCCGCCGGTCCGCGCCGGAGAGTCTCACCGTCACCGCCGCCGCGGGCGGCCCGGGCGGGTCCTCGGGGTCGCCGTACGCGGGGTCGAGGCCGTGGTGAAGGGCGGCGAGGGCGGCGAGGGCCTCCCGCGTCTGCGTTCCGGGCGTGGTCATCAGGGGTGCCCCCGGTCGGGGTGTGCGGTCCGGGTCCGGTCGGCCGGGCCGCGGGCGGGGTGCGCCGCCGTTCGGGCGGCGGGCCGGACGGTCAGGCGGCGATCCGGGCGCGGACGGGCGCGCGGACGGCCGGACGGGCGAGGTACTCGGCTGCGCCGTGGTGGTTGGCGCTGTCGTTGACCACCACGACGTCCTCGGTGAGGCTGCCCGGCTCGTACTCCGGGCGGACGGTGCGGCCCAGGGCGACCAGGTCGCGGGGGTCGTAGGCGTTCCGCCAGGCGGCGACGCCGGGCGGCACGGTGAGCGGGGCGGCGAGCCGGTCCCGGATCTCGGTGATGCCGAGCGGCGAGCCGATGGTGATCAGCAACGGCACTTCGCCCGGGTGGGTGCGCAGCACCTCGTAGGCGATCACCGAGCCGAGGCCGTGGCCGACCACGACGAGCGGCCCGTCGGCCTCCTCCAGGGCGGTCGAGGCGACCTTCTGGATCTGCTCGCGCATCCCGCCGGTGAAGTAGGCGTGGGCGTCCCTGTAGGCGTGCCGGGCGAGGACCTGGAAGGCCACGGTGCGGCCGAACCGAGGCAGCGGCAGCGCATCCGTGCCGGTGGCGGCGCCCGCTCCGGCGGAGAGGGCCTCGGCGGCGTACACCATGGCCCGCAGCCAGGGGTCGAGCGGCCCGGGGGCGGTGCTGCCCGGCACGGGCGCCCCGGTCTCGGCGCGGACGGCGGCGAGGAACTCCTCCGGCGGGGCGGGGGCCGACGGCCGGGCCGTCCTGGGCGCCGCGCCCGAGGGCGGCAGTTCGGTGACCCCGTCGTCGGGGACGGGTGCGGGCAGCGGCTCGTGGTGGCGCAGCGGCGCCCAGTACGCCATCCGGGAGAGCCCGCCCATCGGCCGGCCGAAGAGGGCGACGTCCCATTGCTCCTTCAACTGCTGCTCGGGCGGCTTGTTGCCGACCCCGTGCACGTAGACGATCGCTGGGCCCATGGCATGCCTCCGGCCGCTCGCTCTGCCTCCAGTGTCGGCCCCTTCGGCGGGGAGCTCAATCGCCCGCGGGCGGCCGTCTGCCGCACGCCGCGCCGATGGTGACGGTCCGTGGCCGACCTGAGGGCCCGGACCCGGCCGCCGGGTCCGGGTGACGGCCGGACGGGGTGACGGCCCGTGGCCGTCCGCCGGGGACGGGTCGCAGGCCGCCCGCGGGATCCCGGCTGACGGCGGGTCGGCCTGGGGGCCCGGGCCCGCCCGGAGTCGCCCTCGGTGACGGACGCCTCGGGCGGACCGCACCGGACGGACGGTCGCGCTCGGTGTACGGCGGGCCCGCGGCGGGGGAAAATCGGTGTGCGGAGCGCCGCGGCCCGGCTAGGTTCGACGGGTGCCGGCCGACCGGTCGCACGCGGCACGGGTACGGAGGCGGGCAATGGCCGGGACGGACATCTCCGGGACGGGGCGCACCGCGCCCGGGGAGCTGCCGACGCTCGCCGGGCTGCTGGCCGGGCACCGCCCGCGCACCGCGCAGGAG
>NZ_JBEYFP010000181.1:0-10322 GCF_040634455.1 Kitasatospora sp. NPDC007106 | reverse complement strand
CGATGTGTCGGCCGACGGTGTGAGCGCGGCCGCCGGGGCAGGCCGGGCGGGTGCGGTTCACGGGGGCTCCACCCGGTCCGGGCGGCCTGCGACGGGCCACTTTCGGCGTAGTCGGGAGTACGGGCGGGTCGTTCGACGGTCACGCTGGGAAGGCCCACGTCGGGGAGACGACCGGTGCACGGCCGCCACCCGCTCGTGCCACGCCGCCCCATCCGGTGAGGCGTCCCCGCGGCCACCGTCCGGAGCTTCCGCCGGCCCAAGCCGGCGTCCGCTCGCGCTGACCGGCACGGCGGCAGGACCGGGAACCATTCATCGGGACCGCACCGCAATCATGGCGGCCCCGTGATCGTCCTGGCGGCGGACCGCTACTGCCAGTGACCATCCGTGTGATCCGTCATCGAACAACTCGAATGCGCCGCGCCCGAGGCGCGAGCAGCCGCTGTGCACACCAAGGAGAAGCCAAGTGCAGAACCGTGAGGTCCAAGAAGAGCGCGTCTTTCCGGACACCCGCGAGGACGCGGCCGAGCGCCCGCAGCAGAGGATGATGGACCTGCTGCACGGCGCCCTCGTCACCCAACTTCTCGTGGTGGCAGCCGAGTTCGACATAGCGGAGCTCCTGGCCGACGGGCCGGTGCCGGTGCCGGAACTCGCCCGCCGGTGCGGGGCGCACCCGCAGGCACTGCGCCGGGTGTTACGGGCGCTGGCCGCCCAGAAGATCTTTCGGGAGGTGGAGCCCGAGACGTTCGCCCTGACCCCGCTGGCCGAGACGCTGCGCGCCGAGGTGCCCGGGTCGGTGCGGAACTGGGTCAGGTTCTGGGGGCTGCCCGAGAAGCTCCAGGCCATCAACTCACTGTCGTACTCGGTGCGCACGGGCCGTCCGACGTTCCCGCACGTGCACGGCACGGACTGGTGGTCACACCTGGCCGCCCACCCGGAGCAGGCCGAACTCTTCAACGACGCGATGGGCGACATGGCCCGGCGGGCCCACGCCGCGGCCGTGGAGAACTGCGACCTGACCGGCGTGGCGCAGGTGGTCGATGTCGGCGGCGGACAGGGGCACCTGCTCGCCACGATCCTGCCGCGCTACCCGGAGCTGCGGGCCACCCTGCTGGACCAGCCGGCCGTGGTCCGGGGCGCGAAGGCGGTGCTGGAGGCGGCGGGCGTCGCCGACCGGGTCGACGTGGTCGGCGGGGACTTCTTCGACAGCGTGCCGCACGGCGCGGACGCCTACCTCCTGTCGATGATCCTGCACGACTGGGACGACCGGCAGTGCGTGGCGGTGCTCGGCAGCATCCGGCAGGTGATGGCACCGGATGCCCAGGTCATCGTCATCGACGCCATCGTGCCGGAGGACGACGCACCGCACGACGGCAAGCTGCGGGACACCGTCATGATGGCGCTGCACCCCGGCCGGGAGCGGACCGAGGCGGAGTTCACCGCGTTGTTCGCCGCCGCGGGCCTGCGGCACGTCGCGACCACCGGGCTGGCCGCCTCGACGGGCCTGCTGGTCGCGCGGTCCTGACGGAGCCCGCGGCCGGTGCGCTGCGGCAGGCCCTGCCTCGCCGGTCGGTGACGGGAAGCGTCGTAGGAGGACGCCGTCCTCACGGCCGACGGCTACGGGGTACTGCCGCCCTGCAGCACCCGGGGCCGGTCCTGCCCGGGCTGGTCCCCGATGCCAGACTGCCGGAGGAACTCGGCCCGGGCCGCACCGATCGCTTCGAGCTCTGCGGCGAACGATCCGGGGTGCCGTGTGTCGAGCCGCGAGAAGACCGCCTCCGATTCGGAGAGCAGCTTCAGGGCGCCCTCGGCGTCGTCCTCCGCGTGGTAGCAGGCGGCCAGCCAGAGCGACACGGCCAGGTGCAGGGCCAGGTGCTGCTCGAAGGTTCCCGGGTCCCTCGGCTCCACCCGACGGAACGTCTCCACCGCCTCGTCGGCGGCCGCCCGTCCCGCGTCCGATCGCCCGGGACACTCGGTGAGGCGGCCGGCCAGGTCCTTCAGCGTCAGTGCGAGGAGGTGCTCGGACGCGGCCGGATCCGCCTCCGCGTGCGCCCGGGCGGCGGCCACGGCCTCTTCGGCGACGGTCAGCGCCTCCTCCGTCCGCCCGGCCGCCGTCAGGTGTACGGCCAGAACGCTCAGGGCGTTGGGCAGCCCGGAGTGCACGTCGGTCGGGTCGGCCATGTACGTCCCCTCCCCAACTCGCGCCGTTCACAGGCGCGGTGACAACAACGCCGGCAGCCCGCGACACGGAATCGGCGGGCCACCGGACCGTGACGACGCTATCGCGTGCCACGCCCGGTGTCCGCCGGATCACGACACCGGAGACCACACCGGAATCCACACCGGAGTCCGTACCGATCCGCCCGCGACGGCCGACCTCCGCCGGGGTTGAGTAGGTGTACTCATGCAGGGCGGTTCGGGTGGCGGGCAAGGTGGTTGTGTCGGGCAGACGCCCGCCGCCCGGCCGTCCGACCCGAGGGGATGACGTGAACGTTCCGCCCGCGTACGGTTCACCGCCGCCCATGTACCGTCCCGTGCCGCGCCGGCCGGCCGAGATCGCCTTCGGTGTCGTCTCCGGGCTGCTCCTGCTCGGCGGCACGACGGTGACTGCGGGGTTGTCGTTCGTGATGCTCTTCGTCCCCGACGGCTGCGGATCCTCGCCCATGTCGGGCCAGCGCGTCTGCGACGGGACGGGCTACCTGGAGGTCTTGGCGGCGCCCTGGGTCTCGCTGGTCGCGGCCGTACTGCTGGCCGGACTCGGCATCGCACTGGCGCGGCGCCGCGGCCGGACACCGTGGCCGGCCCTGTTCCCGGCTGTGCTCGTCCACCTGGCCGGCCTCGGCTTCGTCTACACCTCCGTCCGGGGATAGGCCGCTCCCGGACCGATGTCGATGCCGATGCCCCAACCGTCCCACCACGATGCCGAATCCTTTTTCAGGGACCGCCCCTCTTATGCACGTACGGACGAACGTCGGAGAGGACCGGGAGGTCGCCGTGATCATCGGAATCGCTGCTGTCGCCACACTGGTGGTGCTGTGCACCTGCATGCTCGTGCTGCGCAGGCGGAGGAACGGACGTGGCTGACCGGACCGGCCACTGGCCGGGTGAGCAGCTGATCGTCGCGGCACAGGGCGGTGACCTCGACTCGCTCACCGCCCTGGTGTCGGGCGCGCACCCGAACGTACGGCGGTTCGCGCACTCCCTGTGCGCCACGCCCGAGGACGCCGAGGACGCGGCCCAGGAGGCACTGATCATCCTGTACCGCAAGATCGGTACGCTCCGGGCCTCCGGCGCACTGGCCTCGTGGATGTTCCGCATCGTGCGCAACGAGTGCCTCCGGCACGCACGGGCGGTACTGCGCGATCCGGTGCCTCCGCGGGACGGCTCCGTGCTGTCGGCCGAGGACGAGGTCCTGCAGCGGCTGGAGGCCGGCCGGGTGGCGGCGGCGATCGCCGCCCTTCCCGCCGATCAGCGCCGACTGCTCGTCATGCGCGACATCCAGGGCCTCAGCGGGCGGACGGTCGCCGAGGCGCTCGGCCTGAGCACTCCGGCGATGAAGTCGCGGCTGCACCGGGCCCGCGCAGCACTGCGGCAGACGCTGCAGGCCTCACCCGACCTGACATCCGGGAGGATGCGATGAC
The DNA here is from genome assembly GCF_040634455.1 of Kitasatospora sp. NPDC007106. NCBI lineage: Bacteria > Bacillati > Actinomycetota > Actinomycetes > Kitasatosporales > Streptomycetaceae > Kitasatospora > Kitasatospora sp. NPDC007106. The sequence goes on along the minus strand of NZ_JBEYFP010000181.1, from coordinate 6,684 downwards.
CGCAATCACCGACGGCACCGGTTACGCGAGCCGGTCCCTGCCCCGGCACCTGGTGCGCGGCGTGGTCGGATTCGGCTCGCTGATCGGCACGTTCGCCCTCGTTCCGCTGATCGGGCCGGTCAGCCTGATCCTCCTGCCGGTCGGCGTCGTCGCCCTGCGCGGATGCCCGATGTGCTGGACCGTCGGACTCATGCAGACCGTCTCGCAGGGCCGCCTGCGGCGTTCCTGCGCCGACGGCCGGTGCACCCTGACCCGCGCCGCGCCCGACGGCACCCGGGGTGCCGCCGGGTCCGCCGGGCCGCGGAAGCACGGCGAGAGGGTGTAGCCGATCGACGGGCGGAGGTCCGGGCGCCTTCGACCCGGTTCAGGGTGAACCCGGTGAGGACGATGCCGGGCACGCCGGGGCGGAGGCCCCCGTGCCGTCGAACGGGGTGCCGGGCCGGGCCGGGCCCCGGCTCCGCACCCCCGGCCCCGAACGCCCGAGCCCGTCAGCGGCCGCGTACGTCAGCGGCCGCGTACGTGCAGCCCGAAACCCGTGCGGCCCTCGGGCTCCAGTCCCTCCTTCAGGTGCAGTGAGGGGATCTCGTAGTCACCGAAGTTCTGCCGCCGGAACGCGATCGGCTCGGTCGACTCCAGGGTCAGCAGACGCTGCCTCCAGGCCTCGGCGACCTGCGGGTAGTCCTCCGCGCGCATCCGGTCGGTGCCGTACAGCACGAACGGCGGCAGCACCTCGATGCCCGGGTAGTAGAGGATGCCGTGCTGGATCGGGAACAGCAGGTCGTCGATGGGCCCGTTGATCCCACGAGCGGCGTAGTGCGACTCCGGGCCGCCGGTGGTGACGGACAGCAGCGCCCTCCGGCCCGCGAGGGTGCCCTCGCCGAAGCGCTCGCCGTACCGGGTGTCGCTGTGCTCGCCGACGCCGTACGCGAAGCGGTAGGTGAACACGCGGTCCACCCAGCCCTTGAGGATCGCGGGCACGGTGTACCACCACAGCGGGAACTGGAAGATGATCGTGTCGGCCCACAGCAGCTTCTCCTGCTCGGCGAGGACGTCCGGGGTGAGCGCCCCGGCGTCGAAGGCCCGGCCCGAGTCCAGGGCGACCTTCAGCGGACGTGAGGCGTGGGAGCCGTAGTCCGAGGCGTCCACGACCGCCTTCCACTTCATCGCGTACAGGTCGCTGACCCGCACCTCGTGGCCGGCGCCCTCCAGGGTGGACACCGCGAGGTCCTTCAGCGAGCCGTTGAGCGACTCCGGCTCGGGATGGGCATGGACGATCAGCGTCTTCACGGGAACTCCTTCGGATCGGATGCCCCAGATCCTGGGCGCTGCGGCGCCCGGCGTTCAGGGACGGCTCTTCCGTCGGACGGGACTTCCTGGTAATCGCAGGGCCACCCTCGCGGGCGACGCCGGAGGCCATACTGGGCCCATGGACGATCTTGCGGGCTTCCTGCGGACCCGGCGGTCACGGGTCGACCCGGCCGCCGCCGGCATCCCCGCCGACAGCCGCCGCCGGGTCGAAGGACTGCGCCGCGAAGAGGTCGCGCACCTGTCCGGGGTCAGCGTCGACTACTACGTCCGCCTGGAGCAGGGCCGCGCGACCCAGCCCTCCGAGCAGGTCCTCGACGCGCTCGCCCGCGTCCTCGGCCTCGACGAGACCGAACGCGAGCACCTCGACCGGCTCGCCCGGCAGCGCCGCCGCCGCGCGAAGGCACCGGGCGGACGGATCCGGCCGGAGCTGCTGCGCGTCCTCGACCTGGTCACCGACGCACCCGCGCTGATCATGAACCACCGCCTGGACGTGCTCGCCGGCAACCGGCTCGCCGGGCTCCTCTACGGCCGGCCGCTGCAGGGCCTCAACGTCGCCCGGCACCTCTTCCTCGACGAGGGCGAGTGCGGCCTGTACGCGGACTGGGAGAACTGCACCCTCGACGTGGTCGGGCACCTGCGCCTGGCCGCCGGGAAGTACCCCGAGGACACCCACCTGGCCTCGCTCGTCGGCGAACTGGCGATGGGCAGCGAGCGGTTCCGCCGACTGTGGGCCCGCGCGGACGTCCGGGCGCGCACCCACGGGCGCAAGGCGTACCGGCACCCGCTGGTCGGACCGCTGAACCTGCACCAGGAGAACTTCGCGCTGCCCGACGAATCGGGGCTGGAACTCCTGGTGCTGTCCGCGGCACCCGGCGACCCCGCCGAGGACGGGCTGCGCCTGCTGGCGGGCCTGGACGGGGACGGCGTTACGCCTCGACGGCCTTCGCCGCGTCGCGGATGACGTCGAGGACGAGGCCGGGGTGCGAGAGCATCGGCACGTGGCTGCTGTCGACTGCGTAGGTCTTGGCGCCCATGCGTTCGGCGGCGGCCCGCTCCAGGTCCGGGTTCACGGTGCGGTCGTCGTTCGCGACGATGTACCAACTCGGCTTCGTGCGCCAGGCGGTGCCGGGAACCTGCTGGGTGAACAGGTCGGGCACCGGCACGGCGCCGGTCGCGAGGACGAGCTTCTGTTCGGCCTCCGGCAGATCGCCGCAGAAGTCGCCGAGGCCCGACTCGAGGAGCCAGATGCGGCCGTCGGCGACGTCGATGTGCTCGAAGACGGGCGTGCGGGCGAACTTGTCCTGCTGGCCCTGCGAGGTCTCGTCCTCGTCGGGGGCGAGCGCGGCGATGTAGACCAGGGCGCCGACGCGGTCGTGGGTGCCGGCCTTGGTGATCAGGGTGCCGCCGTAGGAGTGGCCGACGAGCACGACCGGGCCGGGCACGTGATCGATGGAACGGGTCACGCAGGCGACGTCGCCCTCGAGCGAGTCGAGGCCGTGCTGCGAGGCGGACACCTGGTGGCCCTCGGCCTGGAGCGCGGGGATGAGCTTGTTGAAGCACGACCCGTCGGCCCAGAGTCCGTGGGCGAAGACGATGCTGGCCTTGCCTGCCATGGCTTCCTCCTTCAGGGGTAGCGAGCCATGCCGTCATATCACGATGAGTGATCGATCGCTGACTCCTCGCGTCCGGTCGGGTTGCCGGGCAGTGGGTCCTCACGGCGCCACGTAGTGGACGGTCTGCATCATGCCGAGGTCCTCGTGGTGGAGCTGGTGGCAGTGGGCGATGGTGCGACCGGTGAAGTCCTCGTACCTGACCAGGAAGGTGACGGAGTCTCCGGGCGTGCCGCCGGCGAGGCCGAGGGTGTCGTGCCAGACCGGCGGGTCCAGCCGTACGCCGTTGCGGTGGGTGAGGAGGACCTGGTTGGTGTGCAGGTGGAAGGGATGGTTGAACGCCGCGAGGGATTCGTCCGTCCGGACGGTCCAGCGTTCGACCGTGCCGAGGCGCAGGGTGTGGTTGGTGTAGGCGGGGTCGAAGAGGCCGTGGGCCGGGTCGCGGGTGGGATCGCCTCCGGGGTCGGCTGCGGGGGTCGCATGGGTGCCCAGGATGCGGAAGGCGTTCGGGAACGCCCCGGTGAAGACGCCCGCATCGGCGTGGAAGACCACCTCCCGGTCCGCGTCGGGGTCGGTGATGTCCTGCTCGTCGAGGAAGGGCCGGCCCGGTGGCAGTGAGGCCGGAAGCCGCATCGGCGGCCGCACGGGCGCTCCCGCGACCTCGATCGTCATCAGCGGTCCCGGCAGCCCGTCGGCCCGCAGCTCGTACCGGCCGGGCGCGCCGCCCCGGACCAGCACGTCGGCACGGTTGCCCATGGCCAGGTCCACCGTCGTCCGTGCGACCGGGGTGGGGAAGGTGATGCCGTCCCGGGCGATCTGGTGCAGTGCCATGTCTCCGGCCTCGCCGGTGACGGTGAGCCGCAGGGCGGCGAACGCGGTCGCGGCGACCAGCCGCCACCGCTGCACCTCGCCCGGACGCAGCCGGAGGGTGGGGTTGACGCTGCCGTTCACGGTGAAGGTGGAGGGGACGCCGGTCATCCAGCTGCCGGAGGTGAAGGCGGGGACGTGGCCGTCCCCGACCTTGAGCTCGTTGATGCAGACGACGAGGTCTGCGGCCGCCCGGATCTCCGGGACGTCGTCGACGTCGCCCTCGACGACGATCACGCCGGCCATGCCGCCGACGACCTGCTCGGCGGCCGATCCGTGCAGGTGCGGGTGCGGGTGGTACCAGTAGGTGCCCGCGGGGTGGTCGCAGGGCACGTGGACGGTCGACGTGTACCGCGGCTCCGCGGCTCCGGCGGCGGACTCCTCCGGGGTGCGCGGGGCGAACTCCCGCAGCACGTTGTCGGCGTGCCCGGACGGGGAGACGTGCAGGCCGTGGGTGTGCAGGTTGAAGCTGTTGGGCCGGTGCGGGGTGTTGTGGCCGCCGCTGTGGGGCGGGTTGGGCGGCAGGCCGTTGACGTGCGTCAGCCTCAGGGTGTGACCGGCACGCACGCGCAGGGTCGGCCCGGGGATCGTCCCGTTGTAGGTGCGGGTGGTGACGGGGCCGTGGCCCGGCACGGAGACGTCCGTGAAGCGGACGTCGAGCGTCTGCTCCAGCACCCGCGATGCCGAGCCGTGCACCGGCCGGGAGGCCACGACGGCCGGCTGCGGAAACGGCGCGGGTGCCGTCGCCGTACCCCGCCCGGCCAGGATTCCGCCGGACCTCGCGGCGAGGGCCACGGCGGGGACGGCCCTGAGCGCCGATCGGCGGCTGATGCCGCGACTGTCTCCCACAATCGGGCAATCTAGATCAACCCGGCCGCCGCCCCAGGCAGCCCGCCGCACGGAGGGTCCGTCACCACCGGCTTGCTGCACCGGGAATGGGGCAGAGGGGTTCGTCATGGCGTGCTCGCGGTGGTGTCGCGGTCCGTGGTCAAGGTCGTCCGGGTCACGGGTCTGTCCCGGTGGTCGGTGACGGGGCGGCCAGCGGGTGTCGGTGCACGGTGGTGGTGTGATGCGGCGTCAGGGCAGGTCGGCGGCAGGGTGCGGCGCGGTACGGCGGGCGGCGGCGCGGTCGTTTTCGTTCGTACATGTCACAGCACTGTCCTGGGGGCGTCCCGGGCGGAACGGTTCGTCCGGGCGGGCGGTCCTGGTCTTCGGAAACCCGCTCGCACCGAGCACCAGGCACTGCCGCCTCCTGGAGGAAAATCACCATGCGCGTCCGCAAGCTCGCCTTCGCCGCTCTGGCCGTCACCGCCGCCCTCTCGCTCACCGCGTGCCAGGACGACGGGGCGGGCACCGCACAGGGAGCCCCGACCGCGTCCACCGGCACCGCCTCCACCGGCACCGCCTCCAGCGGCACCGCGGCCGGCGGCCTCCCGGCCTCCGGCGGTCCGGCTTCGGGCGGTCCGGCCTCGGCAGGTCCGGGAAAGGGCAGCACGGCCTCCACCGCCGCACCGGCCGGTTCCACCGGGGCCGGGAAGCCTGCCAAGTGCCGGACGGCCGACCTGACCATCACTGCCGCGGACCGCACCATCTCCGGTGACCCCGACAACACCGTCGTGGTCGAGCTGAAGAACCACAGCGGCAAGGACTGCATACTCGCCGGCTACGCGGGCGTCGACCTGAAGACCTCCGCGGGCACGCTGTCCGCGAAGCGCTCCGGCGAGCCGGTCGTCACGGCCGTCGTGAAGAACGGCAAGTCGACGTTCTTCGGCATCATCTACCCGGCCAACACCTCGGGCGGCTCCGGCGTCCGGATCACCGGCCTGGTGGTGACCCCGCCGGACGAGACCCACCCGGTCACCCTGCCCTGGCCGGGCTCCGGCTCGCTGCCCGTCACGGACGGCAGCGGATCCCCGGTGAAGATCGGCCCGATGGGAAGCGCCGGCCAGGGCGAGTGACCGCGGGCGCCCCCACCGGTCCGAGGCCCTCTCTTTCGGATCTTGCCGGGCGCGCGACGCCGGGCATCCTCCCCCCAGCCTTCGGCCGGGAGGTGCCCCCAGCTGGACGCACCGGCGAATCGTCCAAGTACGGTCCAGTACGAGGCCGATCCGCCGGCACGCCCAGCCGGGCGCCCACCGCCGCGCGCTGATCCGACAAGATCCGAAAGAGAGGGCCTAGGCGACTCCGCCCGGCCCGGTGGGCGGGGGCGGGCCGGTGGGCGGGGTCGGTCCCGGGGTGCCACCGGGTGCGCCCGGAGCGGTCGGTGCGCCCGGAGTGCCGGTCGGTGCGGTCGGTCCGGCCGGGGCTGCGCCGCCGCGGCTGCCCCGGCGCCGGACGAGGAGGGAGACGGCGACCAGCACCGCGCCGACCACGCCCAGCACGATTGGCAGGGTGGTACCGAGGAGCGAGATGGCGTTGCGGTAGTCCTTGGCGTCGTTCGCTGCGTCCTGCACGGAGGCGGGCGTCTGCCGGTACGAGACGTCGGAGACGGGCAGCAGCGGGAGGAAGGCGCCGTCGCTCGGGGCGACGACCCCGGCCGTGCGCTGCTGGGAGCGCTGGGTGTCGACCACGATGCCGGTCTCGGGCTCGATCCAGAACGTGTCGGCGCTCTGCAGCGTGTAGGTCAGCGGGACGGGGTCGGGCAGCGTCGGCAGCAGTGCGGCCAGCTTCTGCTTCGCCTCGGCCGAGAGGGTGCCGACCTGGGCGACCAGCGCCAGGGTGCTCTTCGGAACGGCCGGCGGGAGCCCGGCGAGCACCTGGGCGTCGGTGATCCGGGTGGCGGGCAGCCTCGCCAGGTACACGTAGGTGCTGACGCCGGACCTGCTCTCGGTGCGCGTGTACGTCAGCGGGGTCGTCGTCCCGGTCTCCGGCCGCCAGCCGGTGTACGTCTGCTTCTTCG
>NZ_JBEYFP010000180.1:0-10333 GCF_040634455.1 Kitasatospora sp. NPDC007106 | reverse complement strand
TGGAGGAGCCGCTGCCCGAGGGCCGGCTCCTCCATCAGCGGGCGGCGGGTGGCCTCCCAGACCGCCCGCCCGCGGTTCGTCACCTCGCCCCAGCGGTCGCCCGAGCCGGCGCCGAAGGCCGTGTCCAGGGCCTTGGCGACGCCGCCGCGGGAGGCGTTCGGCAGCACCAGGTCGGTACCGTCGGGGAAGAGGTGCCGGCTCTCCGGCTCCACCGGGACGAGGTCGACCAGCTGCTCCAGCGGCTCCCGGCCGCTCTTCAGCGCCAGGTCCCGGTAGACGGCCGGCAGGTTGAGCACGCCCGGCCCGGTGTCGAAGGCGAAGCCGTCCCGTTCGTACCGGCCGACCATGCCGCCGTACGTCGGGGCGGCCTCGCACACCGTCACCCGGTGGCCGAGGGTGCCGAGCCGGGCCGCTGCCGCGAGTCCGGCCATGCCTGCGCCGATGATGACGATCCGTGCCATGGGCGCTGAGTCTACGGGCGAACCCGCGCAGGTCACCCGGGGGCTGCCGCCCTCACGTGCTCGTCAGTACTGCGGCTGGACGGTCGCGGTGCGCGCGGCCCTGCGCTCGCGGCGGCGCTGAAGGAAGCGGCGGATGCGGGAGACGGCGAACCAGACCAGCAGCACCCCGACCACCAGCAGCACCGCGGCCGCCGAGGCCGCCACCCACGGGTGGAAGACCGCCAGGGTGACCAGGCCGGCCACCGAGAGGTCCTCCAGCAGGCTGACCACGATGTTCGAGGCCGGCTCGGGCGAGGTGTTGACCGCCATCCGCAGCGAGGCCTTGATGCCGTGGCTGACCAGAGCCGTCGTACCGCCGAGCGCGCCCGCGGCGACCTCGCTCAGCGAGCCGGGGTCGTTGCTCGCCATCAGCACGCCGACGACGGTGCCCGCGGCCGGGCGGATCACGGTGTGCACCACGTCCCACACCGAGTCCACGTACGGGATCTTGTCGGCCACCGCCTCGCAGAGGAACAGCACCGCGGCGGCGATCAGCACGTCCGTGCGCTCCAGCGCCGGCGGCACCGACTCGGCGCCGCCGAACCGGCCGAACAGGCCGAGCAGCAGGACCACGGCGTAGGCGTTGACACCGCTCGCCCATCCGCTGGTGAAGATCAACGGGATGATGCTCAACTCTGCTCCCCTCCGGCAGGGCCGCCCGACACCCGGGCGGTCGGGACGTACCGTACCGGTGCTCCAAGGACGCGCCGCACGGCCCGCCGGTTCCCGGGCGCCCGGCCCGCCCGGGGACTGAGTACGGATACTCAGGGCCACGAATGAGTACGCCGACGGATACCCCCTGACCTGCGGGGACGCCATAGTGGTGGGCGCCGGGCGGGGTGAGCGCGAAGCACCGTCCGGGAAGCGACAGGGCCGTCCGCCGACCGTGGGGGACCGGCTGGCCGGCCCGGTCGCGTGCACGGGCCGTTCGGGGCCGCGCACCGCCGGCACGGGGCGGCGGAGCGTGGTCCGGGGGGACGGCCCGACCGGGGGAGACCGGAGGCCGGGGGAACGGCCTCCGGCAGACGTGCGGGGCGGCGGCGCCCGGCCGGACGGCGACGGGGGTGCCGGTCCGGCCGCGTCGCCGCCCCCGCCGCTCCTCCCGCCGCCGTGCTCCCCGCACCCCCGGCGGACCGTTCGCACCCGGGATTGTCAGTGGCGGTTGCCACGCTGGAGTGGCGCGGGCCGCCCGGCCCGGGCAACCCGCATCGGACCGGGGGAGACCATGACCATCAGCCGCCCCGAGCGCGTCACCCGCCACCCTGTCGCCGAGACCCTGCCCGCCGGACGCACCCGCCCTGCCGACGTCCACCCCGTGGTGCGCCGGACGGACGCCCCGCCCGCCGCCCTCGACCTGCTCCGCCAGGCCCACCGCACCCTCACCGCCGCCCGCGGCCTGCCGGACCCGCTGGAGCGCTACGCCACCGCCCACCTCGCCGCGCTGCGCACCACCGCCGCCGTGCTCGCGGTGCGCGGCCGGCCCGAGGGCAACCCGCGACGCCGCAAGGCCATCCGCAGCGCCTGGGAGCTGCTGCCCGGGGTCGCCCCCGAGCTCACCGAGTGGGCCGTCTACTTCGCCGCGGGCGCACGGCGCCGGGCCGCCGCCGAGGCCGGCATCCGTACCGCGGCGACCGCCCGCGACGCCGACGACCTGATCCGCAACACCGGGCTGTACCTGCGGATCGTCGAGCGCCTGCTCGGACTGAGTCCGGTCGTCCCCCAGCAGCCCCTGCCGCTGGCGTAGCGGGCCGCGGCCGTCGGGCGCCGTTCGGCCGGCACCGCAGGGCCTAAGGTGGTGGCGTTCGGTGATCGATCCCAGTACCGAGGAGCTCCGCCGTGTACCCGACGCGCCCCCGCAGTGCCCTGCGTACCGCCGTGGTCTGGGAGGTGCTGCGCACCGCCCTGGAGCAGCGCACCGCGGAGCTCGACCGGCCGGTGCTGGACGTCCTCGACACGGGCGGCGGCACCGGCAACTTCGCGGTGCCGGTGGCCCGGCTCGGCCACCGCGTCACGGTCGTCGACCCGAGCCCGGACGCGCTCTTCGCGCTGGAGCGGCGCGCCTCCGAGGCCGGGGTCACCGGTCTCGTCCGCGCCGTCCAGGGCGACACCCAGACGCTGCCCGAGGTGGTCGAGGCCGGCTCGGTGGACGCCGTGCTGTGCCACGGCGTGCTGGAGGTCGTCGACGACCCGGCGGAGGCGCTCGGCAGCCTCGCCGGCACGCTGCGCAAGGGCGGCCTGGTGAGTCTGCTCGCCGCCAACCGCAACGGCGCGGTGCTCGCCCGCGCCCTGGCCGGCCACTTCGCCGACGCCCGCGCGGTGCTGGACGCCGAGGACGGCCGCTGGGGTGCCGGCGACCCGATGCCGCGCCGCTTCACCGGCGAGGAGCTGTCCGGCCTGACCGCCGCGGCCGGCCTCCAGGTGCGCTCCGTGCATGGCGTACGGGTCTTCGCCGACCTCGTCCCCGGGGTGCTCGTCGACACCGAGCCGGGCGCGATGGAGGCCCTGCTCAAGCTGGAGCTGGCCGCCGCCGAGGAGCCCGCCTTCCACGCCGTCGCCACCCAGCTCCACCTGCTGGCCGCCCTCGTCTGAGCCCGCCGCCGGGCGCCGCCGCGCCCCTTGGGCTGCGGAGATTCCGATGATCCGGGCACTTGTGCGCGGGCAGGGGCGTTGGCACCGGTGCAGGGCGGCTCCGAAGTGGTTGATGGCACGTGTCCACGACCACCCCGAACAGGCCCTGTGGACCGTATGATCTGGGTAAAGCCGGAAAGCATGACACCCGAACGCCTGGGGCATATGGACCTCACAGGATCAGGCCCAGGGGTGGCGGACCGGTCGCCCCGCGACCGACGAGTAGGAGGACTCCGTGCCGCTCTCGGAGCACGAGCAGCGACTGCTCGAGCAGATGGAGCGAGCGCTGTACGCCGAAGATCCCAAATTCGCGTCAGCGCTTGAGGGAACCGGCCTGCGCACCTACACCCGTCGGAGGGTCTACCTGGCCGCCGCAGGGTTCGTGGCTGGCGTCGGTCTCCTGATGGGAGGCATGGTCGCCCAGCTGATCTGGGTGAGCGTGATCGGTTTCCTGGTGATGCTTGGCTGCGCGGTCCTCGCCGTGACCGGATGGCGACGCGGTGCCCTCGGGCACGGATCGGGCCCCAAGGCATCCCCCGCTCCCCGCCGCAAGGCGAACGTGATGGACCGGATGGAACAGCGCTGGCAACGCCGCCGCGACGAACACGACGGCCTCTAGGACCACTGGAAGCACGAGCGACCGACCGCCGGGGGCGGGCAGTTCACCGAACTGCCCGCCCCCGGCGCCGTCGTCCGACGGGCCGGGAGCGGGACCGGTCAGGACCGGCCGTCCTCCTCGGGCGGACGCCGCAGCACCCGGCGGACGGCCGTGCGCACCGCACCCGCCACCGTGTCGAAGCGGCCGCGCACCGCCTGCTGCACCGCGCCGACCCGCTCGGTGGCCCGCCACCACAGGCGCACCGCCGACGGCGGCAGCAGCACCGCCCGCAGCCGGCCGTACCGGCCGACCGACGCCCGCAGCGCCTCCCGGGTCGCGAGCACGTCCGCGCCGAGCGGCGGCACCGGTCCGGTCTCCCGGGCGTACAGCACCTGCTCGGTGGCGAGCGCCACCCGGCCCGCGGCCGCCTGCGCCTCGACGTCCAGCGAACCGAGCCGCGCGATCCGCGCCACGGTGCGGCGCGGCGTACTGGCGTCGTCCGGCGGGATGCCGAGGTCCCAGGCCGAGTCGATCAGCTCCTGCCAGGCGGCCAGCACCTGCGCGTCGGTGAGCTCCGTGCGGTCGGCGCCCGCCAGGTGCCGTCCGGCGCCGAGCCGGCGCCGCCGCAGCCTCGCCCGCCACAGCGCCGGCACCGCCAGCAGCACCAGGGCCAGCGCCACCAGCGAGAACGTCGCCAGCGCCCGCCAGGACAGCCACCACGGCTCGCCGTGCACGGCCTGGTCCGCGGCGGTCTGCTGGTCCGCGCAGTCCTCCGCGCGGTGGCCGCCGCCGCAGCTGTTGGCCGCACCCGGCGAGGCCGACGCGGCGTCGCTCGGCTCGTCGGTCGGCTGCGCCGTGGTCGCCCCGGCGGACGGGGCGGTCTCCGGCCGGGTGTAGCTCGGCACGATCGCGCCCTGCCCGGCCGACGGCGTCGGCTCGAAGCGCACCCACCCGGTGCCCGCGAAGTACAGCTCCGGCCAGGCGTGGTAGTTGGTCGACCGCACCACGTACACCGAGCCGTCGCTGGAACTGCCCGGCGTGAAGCCGATCGCCACCCGGGCCGGGATGCCCAGGGTGCGGGCCATCGCGGCCATGGTCGACGCGAAGTGCACGCAGAAGCCCCGCCGGTCCTGGAGGAACTTCAGGATCGCGGTGCTGCCGGTGCCGGCCTCGATGTCGGTGTCGTAGTGGAACTGCGGCGAGGTGAACCAGTCCTGCAGCGCCACCGCGCGGTCGAAGGCGTTGTCCTTGCCCGCCGTCACCTCCTGCGCCGTCCTCGCCACCTGCGCCGGCAGCGAGTCCGGCAGCTGCAGGTAGCGCCCGGGCAGGTCGGCGGGGACGGGGCCGGCCGAGCGCAGCTGCTCGGCGGTCGGCCGCACGTCCAGGCTGGTCACGTCGTACGTGAGGCCGTCCGTCTTCTGGCCGTCCGCGCCGACCACGGTGCGGGTCTCCGGCTCGTACCGCCAGTTGCCCTGCACCTTCACCGAGTTCGCCGGGTACGGCAGCGGCAGCCAGTCGGTCCGCAGGTTCTGCGAGATCGCCACGTGGGTGTCGGCCTGGGTGACCGCGACCGCCGAGGACAGGCCCGCGGGCTTCGGCAGCGGCTCGGGCCGCTGCTGCAGCTTCTGCGGGGAGAACCGCCAGTCGACGCCGTTGAACTCGTCCAGCGCGCCGATCCGCAGGTACATCTCGCCGACGGACTGCGCGGTGGTGCGGTACTGCAGCAACGGCACCGCGTCCGTCCGGTGCAGGCTCTCGGTCAGCGCCACCACCGGGTTCAGCGAGGTCACCCGGTACCCGGACCCGCTGCCGGAGCCCGAACCGCCGCTGCCGCCGATCGCCCCGACCAGCCCCAGGCCCGCCTGCGGCAGGAACGCCGGCACCGCCACCGCCAGCACCAGCGCGATCACACCGACCCGGTGCCCGCTGTGCACCGGCGGCGTGTTCGTCGCCTTGCCCCGGCCGCTGAACACCCGGCCCCAGCGCGACAGCCGGTCCTGGCCCTCGGCGCGCAGCAGCAGCAGGTAGCCGCCGGCCGCGGGCAGGAACCAGATCCACGAACCCGAGCCCACCCCGGACAGGCCGCAGCCCACCGAGTACAGCGCCAGCAGCGGCAGACCGGCCGCCGCCGCCCGCCGGTGGGTCACCGCCAGCGCGTCCACCAGCACCGCGATCAGGGCGACCGAGCCGACCAGCACCAGCCGCAGGCCCGCCGTGTCCGGCGCGGGCACCGCGTACTGGCCGAGGTCCGTGCCGGCCTGGGTGAGCAGCCCGCTCAGCGCGTCCAGCGCCCGGCCGCCGGGCAGCAGCCCCCAGGCCATCGACCGGCGCACCGACAGCAGCATCAGCGCGTACAGCACGATCAGCAGCTGCAGCGGGGTGACCGCCCAGCCGGCGACGGCGAGGCGGCGCAGCCCGGTGCCGGCCCCGGCCGCGACCAGGACCAGCAGGACGGCCTGCACGAACCAGCCGTGCGTGGTGATCAGCGGCAGCAGGCACAGTGCGGTGAGCGCCGTCGCCGTTGCCGCGCTGATCGTCAAACGGGCCCGGGTGGTCACGCTCCGACCTCGTCTCGGTAGGGGCTCGACTGCTCGGTGCGGTCGGCCGAACGCCACAGCTCGGGCAGCGAGGCGCCGGCCTTCACCGGCAGCACCGTCCAGCCGGCCCGCCGCAGCATCTTCTGCTGCTCCTCGAAGTCGCCGTCGGAGGCGTCCGGCAGCAGGTGCCGCAGCCCCGCCCAGGTCGCCGTGTCCAGCAGGAACAGCACCGCGCCGGCGGCCCGGCGGCGCAGCCCGCACAGCCGCTCCAGCTGCTCGGAGTCGAGGGAGCCGACGATCGCGACCAGCAGGCCCTCGCCGCCGCGCAGCACCTCCTCGGCGCGGGCCAGCCCGCCGCCGTCGGAGTGGTCGACGACCGCGAGCTCGTCCAGCAGCAGCCCGTTCGCCTCGGCGGGCGTCGTCGCGGCCGGGTTGCCCGCGGACGGCACCGCGCGACCGGTGTCGGTGACCAGCCGCGTCCGGTAGCCGCGGTCGACCAGGTGGACGCCGACGGACGCCGCGCAGCTCACCGCCCACTCGAAGGACGAGCCCGGCCCGGAGCCGCGGTGCGCGATCTCCCGGGTGTCCAGCAGCACCGCGGCGTGCGCCCGCAGCGGCTGCTCCTCGCGGCGGACCATCAGCTCGCCGTACCGCGCGGTGGACTTCCAGTGCACCCGGCGCAGGTCGTCGCCGTGCCGGTACTCGCGCGGGATCACGTCGTCGTCGCCGGCCAGCGCCAGTGCCCGGGCGTTGGTGTCGCCGTGCCCGGCCCGCTCGCCCGGCAGCCGCACCGGCGGCAGCGGCACGACCTGCGGCACCACCGTCAGCACGTCGGAGGCGTTGAACGAGCGGCCCAGCTCGCACATCCCGAACGGGTCGGACAGCCGCAGCTGCAGCGGGCCCAGCGGGTAGCGGCCGCGCAGGTCGGAGCGGACCCGGTAGGACACCTCGCGGTAGCCGTGCGACTCGACCCGGTCCAGCACGAACCGCGGCCGCGGCCCGAGCACGTACGGGACGCGGTCTTCCAGCATCAGCACGCCGGTGGGCATCCGGGACACGTTGTCCAGCCGCAGGTGCACCCGGGCCTCGTGGCCCGCCGGGGTGCGGTGCGGGGACAGCCGGCGGCCGCCCGCCACCCGGTAGCGGGTGCGCAGCAGCCAGAGCGCGGAGACCAGCGGCAGCGCCGCCAGCAGCACACCGACCCGCAGCAGCGCGTCCTGCCCGAAGACGTACGCGCACAGCGAGGCGGTGATCCCGGCGGCGAGGAAGGACCGCCCCCGGGTGGTCAGCCCGTGCAGCCCCGCCCGCAGTCCGTGCGGCGCCTGCCCGGCCTGCGGCGGAGGGTTCTCGCCCGCGGCCACGTCAGCCGCGCCCCTGCGGACGGGGGATCGGCAGCCGCGCGACCAGGTCCAGCACGACCTGCTCGGCGGTGCGCCGGTTCATCCGGCTCTCGGCGGTGGGCAGCAGGCGGTGCGCCAGCACCGGCACGGCCAGCCCCTGGACGTCGTCCGGCACCACGTAGTCGCGGCCCTCCAGCGCGGCGGCCGCGCGGGCCGCCCGCACCAGGTGCAGGGTGGCGCGCGGCGAGGCGCCGAGCCGCAGCTCCGGGTGGGAACGGGTGGCGGCGACCAGGTCGACCGCGTAGCGGCGCACCGCGTCGGCGACGTGCACCGAGCGGACCACCTCGATCAGCTTGAGGATGTCGGCGGCGTGCGCCACCGGCTGCAGGTCCTCCAGCGGATTGGCGCCGGCGTGCACGTCCAGCATCGCGAACTCGGCCTCGGGGCTGGGGTAGCCGATCGACACCCGGGCCATGAAGCGGTCCCGCTGCGCCTCGGGCAGCGGGTAGGTGCCCTCCATCTCGACCGGGTTCTGGGTCGCCACGACCATGAACGGCGAGGGCAGCTCGTAGCTGGTGCCGTCGATGGTGACCTGGCGCTCCTCCATCGACTCCAGCAGCGCCGACTGGGTCTTCGGCGAGGCCCGGTTGATCTCGTCGCCGACCACGATCTGCGCGAAGATCGCGCCCGGCCGGAACTCGAAGTCCCGCTGGTGCTGGTCGAAGACGTTGGTGCCGGTCACGTCGGAGGGCAGCAGGTCCGGGGTGAACTGGATACGGCGCACCGTGCAGTCCACGGACCGGGCGAGTGCCTTGGCGAGCATGGTCTTGCCGACGCCGGGCACGTCCTCCAGCAGCAGGTGGCCCTCGGCCAGCAGCACGGTCAGCGCGATCCGGACGGCCTCCGGCTTGCCCTCGATGACGCTCTCCACCGACGCGCGGATGCGCTCGGCCACCGCGCCCAGCTCCTGGAGCCCCGCGGGCCTGCGCGCCGCGAAACCGTCGGAACGGGTCGCGCCCGCCGTGCCCTGCGTGTTGTAGGTCGTCACCCGTTCGCTCCCATGTGGACCACTTGTGCCGGCTCAGGTTGCCGGCCGACCGATGGCGCACCGCCCGGGCGGGCGTGCGAGTCCGTCGAGGAGTGGCACGGGCGGTGGGCGTGCGGCGGGCCGCCCCGGTGGATCGGGGCCGGGCCTGCACGGGCATTCTTCCCTGTCGTGCGGCCGGAAGTCACTCGGGCGGGCGAGACGCGTGCAGTGTCCCGGTTCGTCCCGGCACCACCGACGCCCGGGGGCGGGAGCCCCGGGCGCGGGAAGGGGACCCGGACGACGCTGGCCGGGTCGGAGCGGGTCGTCCGCCCCGGGCGGGGCGGACGCGGAACGTCAGGCTCAGTCGACTTCGCGGAGCAGGCCGGTGTGGACGTCGAAGACGAAGCCGCGGACGTCGTCGGTGTGCGGCACGAACGGCGAGGTGCGGACCCGCTGCATGGACTGGCGGACGTCGCCGTCCAGGTCCACGAACGCCTCCACCGCCCACTGCGGGCGCTGGCCGACCTCGGCCTCCAGCTCCCGGCGGAAGTCCTCGGTGAGGCCGAGCAGGCCGCAGCCGGTGTGGTGGATCAGCACGACCGAGCGGGTGCCCAGGGCGCGCTGGCTGATGGTGAGCGAGCGGATGGTGTCGTCGGTGACGACACCGCCCGCGTTGCGAATGATGTGGGCGTCGCCGAGCTCCAGGCCGAGGGCGGCGAACAGGTCGAGACGGGCGTCCATGCACGCCACCACGGCGACCTTCTGCACGGGGCGGGCGTCCATGCCGCCGTCGCGGAAGTCGACCGCGTACTCGCGGTTCGACGCCACGAAGCGGTCGATGATGCCGGAGGCGGAGCTGGCAGCGGCGTTCGGCACGGGCCGGTCGGGGGTCACTGTCATGGTGACGAAGGTAATCCGAATCCCGGCGCCGTGGTGCGGGCGGCCGCGGGCTGTGATCGAGTCCATAGCCCCGCTGCGCCGCAGGCCGGGCGGGTTGCACCGTTCCGCCCGGTATGCCCGGCGCGGACCGCGTCGGTGCGCCCGGCCGGCCCGCCGCGCCCGCGGCACCCGTGACCTGCGCGGAGCCGTACCGCCGCCCGGGTGGCGCTCCGTCGGGGAGCGTTGACTCGGCGTGAGCGGGCGATAGTCTGGCGGCGCAGTGGAGCACTGCCCCGGCGCCCCGCCGACGCCCCCGGGCCGGCGAGGGGGCGCTCCCCGTACGCGGCCCGCGGCCTCCACCCGCTCCTGTGCCACCTGGCGCACCTTCCCCGGTGCCGGGCGGTCACTCCTTCCCCAGGCGAGCGGGCGGGGACCGCGGGCCGTGTGCACGCGGGCGGTCCCGGCCCGGCGGCCGGAGCCGCTCCGGCGGTGGGCGAGAATGGGGCCAGCCGTCCGGGCCCGGGCGGCCGCACCGAGGAAGGTCGCCACCGCGCAATGAGCAACGAGAGTCCGGCACCCAAGCACGTCCCCGTGATGCTGCAGCGCTGCATGGACGCCCTGGCCCCCGCGGCCGGTGCCCCCGGCGCCGTGGTGGTCGACGCCACCCTCGGCCTCGGCGGCCACAGCGAGGCGATCCTCACCCAGTTCCCCGGGGCCCGGCTCGTGGGGGGGGGCGGCGCCCCGGCCGCGCGGCGGGGCGCCCCCGCGCCGCGCGGCAGAGCACACCACTGAAAAACAAACAACACAAGAAAAAAATTGTATTG
>NZ_JBEYFP010000179.1:0-10356 GCF_040634455.1 Kitasatospora sp. NPDC007106 | reverse complement strand
CCCGCGGGCCGGGCGGCGGGCGGGGCGGAGCGGGAGAACATCCCGGCGAGCACGCCGTCCACCCACAGCGCGTGCGCCGGGTCGAAGGGGGCGTCGGCCGGCAGCACCGGCACCGCGCCGGCCGGGGCGGTGGCGCCGAGGCCTGCCAAGTACCCGGCGAGGTAGCGGCGTTCGTGGTCGGCGAAGGCGGGCGGGGCGGCCAGGTCGGTGAGCGCGAAGAGCCGGGTGAGGGCCGCGATCGCGGTACCGCCCTCGGCGGCCGCCGCGGTGAGGGTGGGCCCGGGGGCGGCGACGGCGGCCGGGGCCGGGTCGGCGACGGCGGCGACCCGGGTGAGCGAGACCGCGCAGGCCTTGAACTCGGGCTGGAAGGAGACCGGGTCGACGGCGTCGTTGGTGACGGCGTTGATCCCCAGGTACTCGCCGAACATGTCGTTCCAGTGGAAGGGCGCGAAGCAGGTGCCGGGCAGCACCCGGTCGGTGACCACCACGGGCAGCACGGCCCGGCCGCGCCGGGAGGCGACCTCCAGCCGGTCCCCGTCGGCGGCCCGCAGTGCGGCGGCGTCCACCGGGTGGATCTCCACGAACGGGCCCGGGTTCAGCTTGTTCAGCTTGGCGACCTTGCCGGTCTTGGTGAGGGTGTGCCACTGGTGCTGCACCCGGCCGGTGTTGAGCACGAACGGGTAGTCGTCGTCGGGCAGTTCGGCGGGCGGCAGGTGCGGCCGGGCATAGAACCGGGCCCGGCCGGACTCGGTGGGGAAGGCGAGCCGCGGCCGGGAGCCGTCCTCGCGGACCAGCGGCTGCTGGCTGACGCCGTCGTTGAGGTACCGCACCGGGTTGCGGTCCGGGCCGCCGGGGGCGCACGGCCACTGCGCGGGGCCCTCCCGCAGCCGGTCGTAGGTCACGCCGCGCAGGTCCCAGCCGGTCGTCGGGTTCCAGGCCTGCTTGAGCTCCTCGAAGACCTCTTCTGCGGAGGCGTAGCTGAAGGCCTCGGCGTAGCCCATGGCGCAGGCGACGTCGGCGATCAGCCGCCAGTCGGGCCGGGCCCCGCCGGGGGCGTCCACCACGCCCGGGACGAGGGTGAGGTTGCGCTCGGAGTTGACCATGACGCCGTCGGACTCGGCCCAGAGCGTGGCGGGCAGCACCACGTCCGCGTAGGCGTTGGTCTCGGTCTCGGCGAACACGTCCTGGGTGATGACGAGTTCGGCCGCCTCCAGGCCCTCGATGACGGTGCGCCGGTTGGCCACCGAGGCGACCGGGTTGGTGCAGATGATCCAGCAGGCCTTGATCTCGCCCTCGGCCATCCGCTCGAACATCTCCACCGTGCCGGCGCCGGCCTCGGCGCGCAGGCTGCCCCGCTCGATGCCCCAGAGGTCCTCCGTGAAGACCCGTTCCGCCTCGACCAGGGCGGAGCGCTGGCCCGGCAGTCCGGGGCCCATGTAACCCATCTCGCGGCCGCCCATGGCGTTGGGCTGGCCGGTCAGCGAGAACGGTCCGCTGCCGGGGCGGCAGATGGCGCCGGTGGCCAGGTGCAGGTTGACCAGGGCGTTGGTGTTCCAGGTGCCGTGGGTGGACTGGTTGAGGCCCATCGTCCAGCAGCTCGTCCACTCCCCCGCGGTGCCGATCCACTCGGCGGCCTGCCGCAGGTCGGCCTCGGCGAGGCCGGTCAGCTCGGCGACGGCGGCGGGCGGGTAGTCGGCGAGGAAGTCGGGCAGTTGCTCCCAGCCCTCGGTGTGCTCGGCGATGAACGCCTCGTCGGTGTGGCCGCCGGCGACCAGCAGGTGCAGCAGGCCGTTGAGCAGCGCCAGGTCGGTGCCGGGGCGGACCTGCAGGAAGAGGTCGGCCTTCTCGGCGGTGGCGGTGCGGCGCGGGTCGACGACGACGAGCTTCGCGCCGGCCTTGACCCGTTCCATCATGCGCAGGAAGAGGATCGGGTGGCAGTCCGCCATGTTGGAGCCGATGACCAGGAAGAGGTCGGCGCGCTCGAAGTCCTCGTACGAGCCGGGCGGGCCGTCGGCGCCGAGCGAGAGCTTGTAGCCGGAGCCCGCGCTGGCCATGCACAGGCGGGAGTTGGACTCGATCCGGGAGGTCCGTACGAAGCCCTTGGCCAGCTTGTTCGCCAAGTACTGCGCCTCCAGGGACATCTGGCCCGAGACGTAGAACGCCAGGGCGTCCGGCCCGTGTTCGTCGACGATGGCGCGCAGCCGTCCGGCGACGGCGGCGACGACCGCGTCCACGTCGGCCTCGGCCGGCTCCTCGCCGCGGCCGGTGCGGACGAGGGCGGTGCCGAGCCGGCCGGGCGCGGCCATCAGGTCGGCGTGGGTGGCGCCCTTGGTGCAGAGCCGGCCGGCGTTCGCCGGGTGGGCCGGGTCGCCGGAGGCCTTGACCACCCTCCGGCGGCCGTCGGCCTCCCGGGCCACGTCGAGGACGATGCCGCAGCCGACCCCGCAGTACGAGCAGGCCGTCCTCACCCGGCTGGTCTCCTGCTGCGGCGTCGGCACCGTCACGGCTGCCCCTCTCGTGGCCGCCGGTCCGGGCCCCGCCCGCGGTGGCGGGGTCCCGCCGACCGGCCCGGTGGGACGCTCCCACCTGTGTCCAACGTAGGAAGGCCCTGTTGCGCGGAGGTGTCGTGCGGGGTTCCCCGGCCGTTACGCCTGCCGCACGGATGGTACCTCCGGGTGTGAGGCCCCGGGGGCGGATCGCGCAGGCCCGTCCGGGGTCACTCCGCGGGGGTGAGTTCGGCCATCTCGCCCCAGCCGTCGACCGGCGCCTCGACGTAGATGATCTGCGGCTTGGCCGCGATGGCCTGCGGCAGTTCGGCCATGGCGGCCTTGAAGTGGTCGGAGTTCACGTGGGCGGCCCCGGCCTCGGCGTCCGCGAAGGCCTCCAGGAGGACGTACACCTGGGGGTCGTCGACGCTGCGGGACCACTCGAAGAAGATGTTGCCCGGCTCCTCGCGGGTGGCCCGGGTGAACGCGTCGACCCGCGCCATCCAGCTGTCGGCGTACTCGCGGCGGGCGGTGAACTTGACGTTGATCAGGATCACGGCTGGCTCCTCAACGGTGTTGTGGTGGTGGGGCGGTGACGGCCGCTCAGCCGAACTGCCGGGCGGCGCGGGTCAGGACGTCGCCGATCCGGCCGCGGGCGGCCCGGTGGGCGGTGGGCAGCGAGACGGAGAGCGCCCGGGCGGGGCCGCCGCCGGCGGGCGGCAGCGGCACGGCCAGGCACATCCAGTCGGGGTCGTACTCGCCGACCGAGACCGCCAGGCCGAGTCGGCGGACGAGGCCGAGTTCGGCCTCCAGCCGGTCGGGGTCGGTGATGGTGTGCTCGGTGAACCGCGGCAGGCCGTGCTCGGCCAGGTAGCGGCGGCGGGCCGGTCGGGAGAGCGCGGCGAGCAGCACCTTGCCGTGGGCGGTGGCGTGCGCGTGCGGCTCGGTGCCGGCCTCGAAGGGGTCGCCGTCGGCCGCGGGCGGCCCGGTGCTCTCGACCACGGCGATCCGGCCGTCCCGGCAGGTGCTGTAGTACGCGGGGGTGCCGGCCGCGCGGGCCACCCGCAGCAGCAGGTCGCGGACGTCGGGCTCGGTGGGCTCCCGCCGCCGGTACGCCCGGTGCAGGGCGGGGATCCGCGGGCCGAGCACGTAGCCGCCGCGGGTGCGGGCGAGGTGGCCGCGGGCGGTGAGCGGGCCGAGCAGGGTGTAGACGGTGGAGAGCGAGCAGCCGAGCCGGGCGGCGAGGTCGCGGGCGGCGACCGGGCCGGGTGCGTCGGCGACGGCGTCCAGCAGGTCGAGCGCCCGGTCGAGCGACTGCGGGCCGTGCGCGGCGGCGGCGATGGCGGGGCTCCTCTCGGCGCGGGGCCCGTACGGGCCGGTCGCCCTACAGCCTGCCCGAGGCCGGGCCCGCCGCCCAAACCCGCCGCACGGTCATTCCGGCGGTGCCGGAAAGTGCGTGCCGCCGGCGCCGAGGCGTGTCTTCCACGGCGCGTGCGTGCCCTGCAGGGGCGCGTTGGGGCACCCGGCCGAAGGCTGGGGGGAGACTGCGCGATCGGGCTGCGGGCGGCCTTTCGGACCAGCGGTGATCCGAGTTCGCCAGGAACACCGCTCCCGGACTGCGCAGTTCTCCCCCGGCCTTCGGCCGGGAGGTGCCCCCACGCGCCCCTGGATCGACCACCGCGTTTCCCGGGAGGACGCGCCCCGCGGGCCGTCAGGCCGCGACGTCCTCGCGGTCCTCGCCGTCCTCGTCCTCCGCCTCCTCGCCGCCCGGCCCCTTGCCTCGGACGTGGGCGGGCAGCGCCGTGGTGCAGAGGAAGCCGATCAGGGCGATGCCGCCGCTGGCGAGGACGGCGACCTTGAGTCCCGTGATCTGGGCGTCCCGGTAGTTGTCGACGATGGCGTCCGCCTCCGCGGGCGGGATCGAGGTCTGCGCCAGGGCGTCGGCGACGCCGTCCGCGGGGACGAAGGTGAGGCCGGCCTCGATCCGGGTGCCGGCCTGCCGGGCCACCTCGTCGGAGATCCTCGGGTCGTTCTTGATCAGGTTGCCCAGCGAGGCGGCGAGCGCACCGATCAGGATCGCACCGATCAGTGCGGTGCCGAGCGAGGAGCCGAGGTTCTGGGCGGTGTACTGGAGTCCGCCGGCCTCGCTGCGGTCGGCGGCGCCGACGCTGGACTGCACGACGTTGCCGAGCTGCGAGGCGAGCATGCCCATCCCGAGGCCCATCACCGCCATGGCGAGGGCGAACGAGAGGTCGTTCAGCTCGGGGTCGATGGTGGCGAGCAGCCAGACGATGGAGGCGAGCAGCACCAGGAACCCGGCCCGGACGATGGTGCGCGGTGAGGCGATCCGCAGCAGCAGCGAGCCGCTCATCGAGGCGACCAGCATGGTGATGGACACCGGCAGCAGCCGCAGGCCCGTCTCGAAGGCGTCCTCGCCCAGCACCACCTGCAGGTAGAGCGGGATCACGAAGAACAGGCCGAGCAGGATGGTGTTCTGGTTGAACAGGGTGACCAGACCGGAGCGCAGCGACCGGACGCGGAACAGGCCGAGGTGCACCAGGGTCGGCTTCTCCGCCCTCTCCCGGCCGAGTTCCCAGCGGGCGAAGAGGAACAGCAGCAGGCCGCCGAGGGTGATCACGAAGAGGGTCGGCGAGAAGCCGAACACGGTGAACGGCGGGTTCCGCGGCTCCAGCCAGCCCCAGCTGCTGCTCTGCAGCACCGCGAGGACGACCAGGGCGAGCCCGGCCGCGGAGAGCGCGACCGCCACCAGGTCGATCTTCGGCCGCTCCTTCGGCGGTTCCTCGGCCGGGATCCAGCCGATCAGGCAGAGCATCGCGGCCACCAGGACGACCTCGCCGGCGAAGACCAGCCGCCAGGTGAGGTAGGTGGTGACCCAGCCGCCGAGCAGCGGGCCGACGGCGATGCCGGCGCCGGCGAGGCCGCCGATCACGCCGTAGGCGACGGCCCGGTCGCGGCCCCGGTAGGCGCCGGCGACCAGGGCCGCGAGGGCCGGCAGCACCAGGGCGGCGCCGAGCCCCTCGATCACGGACCAGCCGAGCGCGAGCACCCACAGCTTCGGGGCGATCGCGGTGAGGCCGGAGCCGACCGCGTAGACGACCAGGCCGATCACGAAGGTGCGGCGGCGGCCGTACATGTCGCCGATCTTGCCGCCGGTGAGCATGAAGGCGGCCATCACCAGGGTGTAGAGGGTGATGACCCCCTGGATCGCGGTGACCTCGGTGTCGAAGTCCTCGACGAGCTGACTGATCGACACGTTCATCACCGACGCGTCCAGCACCATGAGGAACTGGCCCGTGCCGAGGACGATCAGCGGCTTCCACCGGTTCACCGCGCCTCCAGGGGGTTTGACAGCGAGTCGGTCAGCCGTTGAGGATCCGGGCCTTCTGCGCCTCGAACTCGGCCTCGGTGAGGATGCCCTGCTCCTTGAGCGTGGCGAGTTCCTTGAGCTGGTCGATCTTGCTGTCCATGCTGACCGGGGCGGCGGCCGGCGGCGCGGGCGGCGGCGGTGCCTGCTGGTAGACCACCTGCTGCGGGGGCGGGGCCTGCTGGGCCTCCTGATCGGCCCACCGGCCGGCCTGCCGCCGGGACACGCGGTTGGACACCGCCGTGGCGGTGCCCGCGACCACGGCGGTGCGGGCGACTCCTCGGATCAGTCCGGGCATGGTTCTCTCCTTCGGTCTTCCGGTACCGGCGGGTGGCCGGTCACTCCTCGGACTCGAGCGCGTCCAGCGCGGCGACGAGGTCCGGCAGCGGGATGCGGCCGCTCGCCACCAGCTGGGCGCCGCCGCGGCGCAGGGCGGCGGCGAACGGCGCGGCCCACAGGTTCTCGTAGACGATCAGGCCGGCCGAGTTGCCGGGCTCCAGGGCGGCGGCGGCCTCGTCGAGGTCCTCCGAGCCGAGCAGGCCGGAGGCCGCACCCTCGAAGACCGCGAGGTCGAGTTCGCCGTCGCCGGTCATGTCGGCGATCTCCAGCCCGACGACGGAGCCGTCGAGCTCCTTCTTCATGAACATCAGGTCGATGATCCGGACGATGCCCCGGTCGACCAGGTCGACGAGCAGCGGCAGGCCCTCCCCGGTCATCTTGCTGCCGGGGAACTCGATCACCACGTAGTCGATCGGGCCCATCTCGTTGATTTCGTCGGTCACTTCGGGCTCCTCGGGTGCGGGTGCGGGTGGGGGCTCAGGGGGCCGGCGGCCCGGGCTCCGGGCGGCCGCCGTAGGCGATCAGCGCGTACAGGGCGATCACGTCGATGGCGATGACCAGCACGGACCAGACCGGGTACGACGGGATGAAGGCCATCTGGGCGAAGGCGTTGAGGACGAGGACGGCCACGCCGAACCAGCGGGCGAGCTGGTTGCGGGCGAGGACGCCGGCCGCGGCGAAGCCCTGCGCGACGGCGAGGGCGAGCATCGCCCAGCCCCAGGCGCGCAGGTCGCCGAAGACGAAGCGGGCGTCGCCGACGAACACCTTGGACTGCGCGATCGCCGCGATGCCGTCGAGGCCGTTGAACAGGGCGAGGACGCCCAGCATGACGGCGGCGAACATCCGCATGGACTCGCCCTGCTGCGTCGCCCGCGGCGGCGTCGGGCGGAAGCTTCCGGCGGGATAGGGTGCGGTCGCCATCGAGACCTCCGTGTCGGGTGTCCTGGACAGTCCCCCAGATCAGGGTGCGGTCAAGCGGGCGGCTCCGCACCACCCGGCGCGGGTGACCGGCCGCCCCGGCGGTCACCCTCCGTGCGTTGCGGCCGCCCGGGGGTGTACCGATGATTGAAGCCGGGACGACGTGTGCACCCGGCGCGCGCCCTGGACTCCGGTGGTCGCCATGCCAGACAGCTCAGGAAATCGGCGGCCGGCCGCCGTCGGCGCACCGGCCCCGGCACCCGCTCCCCCCGCTGCTCCCCCCGTTGCTCCGAACGGCGACCCCGTACTGGCCGCCCGCTTCGCCGCGCCGCCCGTCCCCCGCACCTTCGTCCGCCGCGAACGGCTCGCCGAACGGCTCACCGCGGGGCTGCAGCGGCCGCTCGTCCTGGTCAACGGCCCGGCCGGGGCCGGCAAGACCCTGCTGGTCGCGGACTGGGCGGCGCGGGCCGCCCTGCCCGGGCCGGTCGTCTGGCTCACCCTGGAACGCGGCGACGAGGCACCCGGGGTGTTCTGGGCGCAGCTGCTCGCCGCACTGCGGCACGGCGGCATCCCGCTCCCCGCGGACGTGGCCGGCCCCGCCCGGGCGGCCGAGGTGGACCTCGCCCTGCCGGACCGGCTGGCCGCCGGACTGAACGGGCGCGGCTCCCCGGTCGTCCTGGTGCTGGACGAGTTCGAGCACGTCACCTCCCCGGCGGTCGCCGAGGCGCTGGACGGACTGCTGCGGCACGCGGCGGGCGGGCTGCGGCTGGTCCTGATCAGCCGGGACGAGCCGCTGCTGCCGCTGCACCGCTACCGGGCCGCCGACGCGGTCGCCGAGATCCGCGGCACCGACCTCGCCTTCACCGCCGAGGAGACCGGTGTCCTGCTCACCCGGCACGGACTGGCCCTCTCCGAGGAGGGCGTGCAGGCGCTGACCCGCCGGACGGAGGGCTGGGCGGCGGGCCTGCGGCTGTGCGCACTGGCCACCGAGAACACCGACGACCCGGAGGGCTGCCTGCGCGAGTTCGAGGCCGGCAACAGCACCGTCGCGGACTTCCTGCTCGCCGAGGTGCTGCAGGCCCAACCCGCGGAGACCCAGGACCTGCTGCTGCGCACCAGCATTCTGGAGCGCACCCACACCGGGCTGGCGGACGCCCTGACCGGCCGGCAGGACGCCGCCCGGATCCTGGAGGAGCTGCGGCACGCCAACGCCTTCGTCACCCCGCTCGGTCACGCCTGGTACCGGCAGCACACGCTGTTCGCCGAGATCCTCCGGGTGCACCTGCGCGCCCGGCACCCGGGCCTGGAACAGGAGCTGCACCGGCGGGCCGCGCACTGGCTGCACGACGCCGGGCGGCTCGCCGACGCGCTGCCGCACGCCGCGGCGGCCGGGGACTGGGAGACGGCGGCCGGCTGGCTGGTCGACGACCTGGCGGTCGGTCAGCTGCTGGCCGGCCTGGACGCCGCCCGGCTGGGCGCGCTGTTCGCCCGCATGCCGGAGCAGGCCGACGGGCCGGCCGTGGCGCTCGTCCGGGCCGCCCGGGCGCTCGCCCGGTGGGACGTCGACCGCGGGCTGGCCCACCTCGGCCGGGCCGACGAACTCGCCCCGCCCGGCACCGGCAGCGCCGCCGCGCGGCTGAGCGGCGCCGTGCTGCGCGTGCTGGCGGCGCGGCTGCTCGGCTCGGCGGACATGGCGGAGAACGCCGCGGAGAGCGCGGCCGAGCTGGAGCACGAGGTGCCGGAGGAACGGCTGCGGGCGCACCCGGAGCTGAAGGCCCTGCTGCTGGCCGGGCTCGGCTCCGCCCAGCTGTGGGAGGGCCGGTTCGACGCGGCGCGGGCCGGACTGGCGGCGGCAGCCGAGGCCGCGGGCGGCGCCGCTCAGGCGGCCGTCCGGCACGAGTCGCTGGGGCGGCTGGCGCTGATCGACCTGCTGCTCGGCTCACCGGGCCGGGCGGAGGCGCACGCCGTGGAGGCGATCGCGGAGGCCGCCCGGTGCGGGCTGCCGCCCTCGGCGCACAGCGGCGTCGGCCACCTGGTGCTGGCGGAGATCGCCTTCGACCGGGACGACCTGGCCGTCGCCCGGACGGCGCTGGAGCGGGCCGAGGCCGGGTCGGGCGCCCGCCACGACCCGCTGCTGGTGGTCGGCCTGGCGGTGCTCAAGGCGAAGCTGCTGCTGAACTCCGGGGACGCCCGCGGCGCACTGCTGACGCTGGCCGCGGCGGAGCGCCCGGCGCCGGCCGACAAGCCCTCGCCCTGGGCGCGCGAGCGGATCGCGCTCGGGCAGTGCGCCGCGCAGTTGGCGGCCGGTGACCCGGTGGCCGCGCTTCGGGTGCTGTCCGCCGCCGGCGAGGGGCCGGAGCCGGCCGTCGCCGCCGCGCAGGCGCACCTGGCCGCGAACGATCCGCGGGCCGCGCTGGCGGCGCTCGACGCGGTGCCCGCCCGCGCGGTGCGGCCGGCCGTCGCCGTCCGGGCGCAGCTGGTCCGAGCCCGGGCCGCGTCGGCGTTCGGGGATCCGGCGGCGGCCCACCGGCTGCTGGCGCAGGCGCTGGCCGTGGCCCGCCCGGACCGGCTACGCCGCCCGTTCCGGGAGGCCGGCCCGTGGGTGCGGCGGCTGCTGCAGGAGCGCCCGGCCCTGGCCCACGCGCACGGCTGGCTGCCCCGGGACCTGGTCGCCGGACTCCCCCGTCCGGGTGACGCACCGGCGCCCGCCCCGGTGGTGGAGCAGCTGAGCGAGCGCGAGCACGACGTGCTCGTCCGGGTGGCGCAGCTGATGTCGACCGACGAGATCGCCGCCGACCTGCACCTGTCGGTGAACACCGTGAAGACGCACCTGAAGAGCATCAACCGCAAGCTGTGCGCCACCCGCCGCGGCGAGGCGGTGCGCCGGGCCCGGCAGTTGCACCTGCTCTGAGCGGGCCGTCCCACCCCGGCCGGGTGATGACCCGACCGGCCGTACCGGGGACGGTGGAGCAGGGGGTCCGAGGCCGTGGGGTACCGAGGGAGCGTGTGCCCATGCACTACGAGATCCGGGTCGCCGGGACGATGTCGGAGACGATGCTCTCCGAGGGGTTCCCCGAGCTCGACAGCTACGTCGTCCCCAGCCAGACGGTCCTGTACGGCCAGGTGGTCGACGAGGCGCACCTGTACGGCCTGCTGGCCCGCTTCCGGGCGCTCGGCCTGCGGGTGGTGGAGTTCCGGCAGCTGCCGGACTGAGGGGAGAGTCCGGCA
>NZ_JBEYFP010000178.1:0-10374 GCF_040634455.1 Kitasatospora sp. NPDC007106 | reverse complement strand
GCCGCGGACGACCCGACCCGGCTGACGGACGACCAGGCCCTCGCCCTGTTCGGCGCCGACGGCCCCGCCCTGGACGCGCTCTGCTCGATCGCCGACGCGGTGCGCCGCGACACCGTCGGCGACACCGTCACCTACTGCGTCACCCGGAACATCAACTTCACCAACGTCTGCTACACCGGCTGCCGGTTCTGCGCCTTCGCGCAGCGCCGCACCGACGCCGACGCCTACACCCTCTCGCTGGAGCAGGTCGCCGAACGGGCCGCCCAGGCCTGGGAGGTCGGCGCGACCGAGGTCTGCATGCAGGGCGGCATCCACCCCGACCTGCCCGGCACCGCGTACTTCGACATCGCCCGGGCCGTGAAGGAGCGGGTGCCCGGCATCCACGTGCACGCCTTCTCGCCGATGGAGGTCGTCAACGGCGCCACCCGCACCGGCCTGTCGATCCGCGACTGGCTGCAGCGGGCCAAGGAGTCCGGCCTCGACAGCATCCCCGGCACGGCCGCCGAGATCCTCGACGACGAGGTCCGCTGGGTGCTCACCAAGGGAAAACTGCCCGCCTCCGCCTGGATCGAGGTCGTCACCACCGCCCACGGGCTCGGCCTCCGCTCCTCCTCTACCATGATGTACGGGCACGTCGACACCCCCCGGCACTGGCTCGGCCACCTCCGGCTGCTCGCCGAACTCCAGCAGCGCACCGGAGGGTTCACCGAGTTCGTCACCCTGCCGTTCGTCCACACCAACGCGCCGGTCTACCTCGCCGGCGTCGCCCGGCCCGGCCCGACCGCCCGCGACAACCGGGCGGTCACCGCGATGGCCCGGCTGCTGCTGCACCCGCACATCCCCAACATCCAGACCTCCTGGGTGAAGCTGGGCGCCGACGGCGCCGCCGAGATGCTGCGCTCCGGCGCGAACGACCTCGGCGGCACGCTGATGGAGGAGACCATCTCCCGGATGGCCGGCTCCTCGTGGGGCAGCTACAAGTCCGTCCGCGACCTGGAGGCGATCGCCGAGGCCGCCGGCCGCCCGGCCCGGCAGCGCACCACCACCTACGGCGAGGTCCCCGCGGAGCGCCGCGCCGCCGCACTCGCCTCGGACGGCCACCTGCCGGTCCTGCTGCCCGTGCTGGACTGAGGCCGGGCGGCGGCTCAGGCGATGCCGAGGCCGGCGAGGAGGGCGTCCAGGCCGACCCGGAACGACCGGTCGGCGGTGGGCCGGCCGCCCTCCTCGGCGGCCTGCACGAGCAGCGGGAAGGCGTCCCGCGGCAGGGCGGCCGCGGCGGACCGGCCGCCCTCGGCCGCGCCCGGCCCGTGCTCCAGCTCCAACGCCCCGATCAGGTGGGCGGCGACGGCACGCAGGGCGGGCGGACGGTCGGCCGCGTCGAGTCCGGTCTCGGCCAGCACCCCGAGGACGCTCTCCGCCCAGCGGCAGTGCGCCGGGGTGCGCGGCGACGGCCGCGTGCACGAGTTCGGCGAGCGACACGATGCGCTCGCGGGGCGTGCCGCGGCCCGCCCGCCCGCTCGGTGGCCGGCTCGGTCTGCCCGCCGACTTCCTGATCGGCCCGGACGGGCGCCTGTTCGCCGTCCACTACGGCGAACACGCCGCCGACCACTGGTCGGTGGACACCGTGCTCGGGCTCGCCGCGCCGGTGCGCGTTGCGGCGGGCCGGGAGGCGGCCGGCGCCTGAGGGGTCGCCGTTCTCCGCCGACCGGGTTTGCCGGGCGGCGGAGGGGTGAGACGGCTCGCAGGCAGGGTGCCCCGCCCGGGCGGTGATGTCCCCGTCCCCCGTCTGCCGCGCGGGCGGGCGCCCCGCCGGAGTACAGACCCGGCCGCCGAGACGTGCATCTCCGGCGGCCGGGGCGGCTCCGGGCGGTGCCGCCCCCGGGGCCAACGCCGTGTCCGAAATCCGCCAGCCGACCGCCGGGTGCAGGCGGCACAGTGGAGACCGGCGGGCCCGCGCCCCGGGGCGCGGTACCGTCTGGACCAGCGGAAAGGACACACCACCATGACCCTGTACACGACCGTCGACAGCCCGGTCGGCCCCCTGCTGCTGGTCGGCGAGGAGTCCGCGACCGCGCCGGGCGGCACCGCGCTCGCCTCGGTCTCGCTGCCGGGGCAGAAGCGCGGCGCCGTCGTCCAGGACGGCTGGCGGCAGGACGACGCGGCCTTCCGCGTGGTGGCCGAGCAGCTGCGGGCGTACTTCGCGGGGGAGTCGACCGCCTTCGCCGTGGAGTGCACCGCGCGTGGCACCGACTTCCAGCGGCGGGTCTGGGCCGCCCTGGACGCCGTCCCGTACGGCACCACCACCACGTACACGGCCGTCGCCGCGGCCGCCGGGTCACCGGGCGCCGTACGGGCGGTCGGCGCCGCGATCGGGGCCAACCCGCTGCTGATCGTCCGGCCCTGCCACCGCGTGATCGGCGCCGACGGCTCACTGACCGGCTACGCCGGCGGCCTGCCCGCCAAGCAGCACCTGCTCGCCCACGAGAACGCCCGCCCGGCCCGCTGATCCGTGGGTCGGCGGAGTCAGTCGACCTCGGTGTCCGATTCGTACTGCCACCACAGGTCGATCCGGTAGGACTCGAGCACCTCGGCGTGGGCGGCGAAGACGTTGTCGGAGTCGGCTTGGCCCTCCGGTTCCGCGAGGCTGCGCAGCAAGGAGGCCTCCTGCTCGGCGGCGGCCTCCCTACCGCGCCAGGAGACCAGGGCGGCGTACACACCGGGCCGGGGCAGTTCGATGTCTCCAGCGATCTCGGGGGAGAACGCCCGGATGACCACTGTCCCGGTGGGGCAGTCCAGGACGGCCGGGCAGAAGGCGTCGCATTCCCCGAGGCTGGCGCCGGCCACCGGCCCGTCCCACACCCGCAGGACGATCTCGGCCGGCGAGGTGCCCTGCTTGCTGCAGAGGTAGAGCTGGGTTCCCGTGCCGGCCACGATCGTCAGGTTGCTCCGACGCACCGCGGCACCGTCCGGAAGGTAGGCATCCGAGTCATGCACGAAGATCAGTCCGTGGTCCGGCTTCGCCTCGGCGCGGAACTCAAGCGCCACAGCCATGGGTCCTCCTGTCCCTTTGTCACGGAGTGATGGTCACATAGAACGGGTCGCCGTCCAGAATTCGGTTGGCCGTGTACACGGCGAGGATCCTGGTGCCGCCCTCTTTGTTGTCGGCGGCATCGATCAGTCGGGACGAGTACCGCCTGGTCGGCGAATCGCCGCCCGCCGCAGCTCCCTCGTAGGTGGATGAGAAGGGGTACTCGTCGCATTCCAGGCCCGAGCCCGCGTAGTTGCCCCACACGTCTTCGCATGTCTTGATCGCCGCTGTCCGGTTGGTGTCCTGCTTCGGGCGGTCGATCAGGCGATGCAAGGGCTGCTTCTCACCGGGAACCGTCTTGCCGACAAAGGAGGGAAAGGTGCGCTCCGGGTTGCTCTGGGCGTCCTTGATGTGGCGTGCGCTCTGGGCCACGAGTGGGTCCGAGAGCTTCATGACCAGCTCGACCCGGGCCTCGACGAACACGGTGCCCTTGTACTTGCCGCCGACGGGGCCCGCGTAGTCGAAGCGGACGTTGGAGTGTCCGCTGTCGGTCTCCTGCCAGGGGCGGGTGGGGGCGGTCGGGGACTTGACCCCCATGCCGAGCATCACGTTGGCCTGGACGATCTGCAGGTTGCCCTGGTTGTACAGCGGTCCGCCGTCCGGAGACGTGTAGGTGAGCGTCCACGACGGCGACTTGTCCCAGTCCCCCAGGAGTTCGTCCCGCTCCTGCTTGGCCGGGTCCACGACCTTGCCGCCCGGCCCGCTGTTGGACCCGAGGGTGCGGTTGAACGTCTGCCGGATCGACCACTTCTTGCCGTCTTCGGAGCCGTTTGTCGCCAGCTTGATGTCTTTGACCTCGGCGACGTAGTCGACGCGGCGCTGGCCGTCGTAGGCGAAGCCGAGAAGCCACGCGTCGAAGATCAGGCGGCCCAGGACGCGGTCCCCCGCGGTGTTGCGCAGCACGAGGTCCTGGTGCCGGTGGACGCATGTCTCGAAGCGGTTCTTGATCCAGCCGGTGGGGGAGTCGGCCTCGGAGTGCTTGGCGCATTCCTGTTCGAGACCCGGGTCCTCTTCGGGCGTGGTCGAGGGGGTGGTGTGCGCCGTGCGCGGTGACGGCTTCTCGGGCCCGTGGGAGTAGCGGGCGAGGGGCACGGGTTCGCCCAGGGCCGCGAGCTGGTCTGCGGGGACGGACGAGGAGTCGACGAACTCCGCAGTCGTGGCAGCAGGGGTGGACGTGGGCGCGGCGGCGCAGGTGCCGGAGGCGAGTATCAGGCTGGATGCGGCGGCGGCTGCTCCAATAACCAGGCGGCCTAATCCGGTTCCAATGATCATGGTGGTCTCCTGTGGGACCGGTCGTCCCGTCGAGGCGGTGGGAGGTCGTGGTGGTATGCCGGGCTGTCAGTGCCCGCAGGCGGCGCCCCAACAGGCTGCGGTGAGCTCGCCGGTGCTCTGTGTGTAGGAGACCGAGAGCCCCATCACAGCGGGGCCGGTGCCGGTGCGGCCGCGTGTGGTCGCCTGCGAGGTGATGGTCCACAGAGCGGTGTCCGCCGGCCAGCCGGAAGCTTGGGTGCGCCCGGAGTGGTCGTCCGCGACCGTGGCGGCGGCGACCTTGAGGGACTCACGCGGGACTCCGAACTCTCGCGCGGTCCGCGTCAGAAGCCCGTCGACGACGGCGCCGGTCGTCTCCCTGTTGCGCGACGCGAGCGACCGGTCCCTACGGGGCGCTACGTCGGCCTCGTTGCATTGCTTGAAAGTGCGCAGGCACTCGGCCAGGCCGGGCACCTGGGAAAGGCAGGAACCGGGGCTGTTCTGGAGGCAAGCGTGGAGCAGCTGCTGGTCGACCCCGTGGTAGATCGCCGGCCGGTCGTCTGCGCCCGGGGCGGAGAAGGCGGAGGAGTGGGCCGGGGGTGCGGGTGTGGTGGCGACGAGGGGCTTGCCGACGCGCCAGGACGCAATGCCCGGCGGTGTGGCCGGCTTGGGTGTTTCGAGAGTCTGCGTGGCATCGAAGCAGTACGGCGGGGTGTTCACGGTGTTGGTGAACGGGTCCTTCTCGCCGCACGTGCCGAGGCCGAGCTGGCTCGCGGTCCGGTCGGGCAGGAGGCGGGACCAGACCTTGTTCTCCGAGAGGTACTGGGGGCGGTCGTCGAAGAGGGGAACGTTCACGTGCTCGGGGTGGTTGACCTCGAGTCCCACGTCGATGCGGTTCTGGTCACCGCGGGGGACGGGCTTCTGTCCGGTGGTGGTGCCGACCGAGTTGAAGTCGTAGAAGACTTCCCACTGGTCGCCGTTGGGCTGCCGCTGAAGCAGGTAGCTGTGGTTCTTGCCGTCGGCCGTGCCGGGGCCGGAGCCGGTGTTGACGGCGGTCTCGCGGCCGCCCTGGCCGGTGAGCTCTTCCCAGTGGGGCGCGTAGGTGGCGGTGTTCGGGCCGGTCTTCTGGGCGTACAGGCCGATCCGGACGTTGCTGAACGCGGTGGTGTCGGGTGTGACGGTCAGGTAGTTGGCTGCCGCGACGTTGATGGTGGGGTCGTAGCTGCCGTCGAAGGTGATCGGCAGGTTGCGCCACGTGGCGAATGCGCCGGCTATGGGTTCTCCGGCCTTTCCGCACAGCATGGCCCACTGGGTGATGCGTGCGCTGTACCAGCCGGTGCAGTCCTGGGTCGGTGGTGCGGCCGACGCTACTGGCGTCGAGGCGAACACGGTGGCGGCGGCAGTGACGCAGATGCCTGCGGCCGTCAAGGCGCGCCTGATCGAGTGCATGGATCCCCCCGGATCGAGTGCGTGTTTGAATCGGACGCTAACAGTCAGGGACACGCCAAACTGGGAGTTTCCTGTGAGCTGATGCCTTTGCGCCAGAACGTGTCCTGAACCGGCGCATTGCCTTGGGCTCCGAACAGTGAAGGTCGGATCGGTTCCGGACGAGGGGCAGCCCGCAGGAACTCGGTCTCCTGCCTGGTCTGCGGGGAGGCAGCGAGCGGGAGGCGGCATCGCGACTCAAGGCCTCGAGCTCGTACGCCAGTCAGGCAAGGAAGCAGGGCCGGCGTGGCGACGGACGCAAGGCGCGAAGGATCGGCGGTTCCTGCTTCCCGCTGTCGACCTCTACGTGTTCGTCGCACCGGGCGTCGTTGCACAGTCGGTCCCGCTTCAGCATGTGCCTCAGCGCGTCGACCCGGAGTGTTGGCGGAACCGGCCGGCGGGGGAGGATTCCTGACGGATCCTCGGCGGGGGTGTCTGGCAGGATGGTCCGCCGAATGACCGACAACGAGATCGACGACATCGACGACGGTGCGTGCCCCGAGTGCGGGGGCACCGTCGCCCCCGACGGGCGGTGCTGGGACTGCGGGGCCGACCGGCCCGGCTTCCGGGCGCACGTGGAGATCGGTACGGCGGGCGGGGCCGCGGGCGTGAGCGACCGCGGCCGGCACCGCGGGGTGAACGCGGACGCCATGGCCCTCGCCACTGCCGGGCCGTGGACGGTCGGAGTGGTCTGCGACGGCGTCTCCATGGCTCCCCGGGGCGAGCGTGCCGCCCGACTCGCCGCGGACGTCGGCGCAGCGGCCCTGGCCGCACGGCTGGCCGAAGGCGTCCTGCCGGAGACCGCCCTCGCCGCCTCCGCTCACCGGGCCGGCCGTGCGGTGACCGCCCTCGCCGCCTCCCCGGGCGCCGCACCCGCCTGCACCTACGCCGCCGGCATCGCCGGACCGGAAGGCATCTGGAGCGCCTGGGTCGGCGACAGCCGCGTCTACTGGCTCCCCGACGAGGGCCCGGGGACGGCCCTCACCGAGGACGACACCGGCGAACTCGACGTCCTCGCGGCCTGGCTGGGCGCGGACGCCGGCGAGCCCGCGCCGCGGATCCGCAGCTACCGGCCGGCCGTGCCAGGCCGCCTGCTGCTCTGCACCGACGGACTCTGGCGCCACCTGCCGGACCCGGGAGCCCTCCGGACGGTCGCCGACCGCGGCGCCCGGCACGGGACCGCACCCGCCGGCCGGCCGCTGCTCGCCGGAGCGCGGGCACTGGTCGACCACGCCCTGGCCGCCGGCGGACAGGACAACATCACCGCTCTGCTGCTCCCGGTCGCCGCCGCGGCGCCCGGCCGGCCGGCCGCCACCGGCCCGGGCTGAGCGGGTGCCGGGCTGAGCGGGTACCGGGCCGAGGGGGTGCCGGGCGGTCCCGAATCCGGTTGCCCGGCGGCCCGCGCCGGTGGTCGAATCGCGCCCATGCCGATCCGTGCCGCCACCGCCCGCATGCTGCTCCGCTGCTTCACCGCGGACGACCTCGACGACCTCGCCGTCCTGCACGGCGACCCCGAGGTGATGCGGCGGATCGACGACGGGCGGCCGGTGCCGCGTCCGGTGGTCGAGCGCGAGACGCTCCCGGCGCTGCTCCGCGGCTATGCGGAGCTCCCGCCGGGGGAGGGGTGCTTCGCCGCGGTGGCGCGCGGCTCGGGGGAGTTCCTGGGCTGGTTCGCCCTGGCCCCGGCGAGCAGCCCGGGCCTGGACGGCGGCACGGAGCTCGGCTACCGGCTGCGGCCCGCCGTGTGGGGGCGCGGACTCGCCACCGAGGGCGCGCGGGAGCTCGTCCGGCTGGCCTTCGCGGAACTCGGCGCCGACCGGGTGGTGGCCACCACGATGACCGTCAACACCGCCTCCCGCCGGGTGCTGGAGAAGGCGGGGCTGCGCCACGTCCGGACCTTCTTCGAGGAGTGGCCGGAGTACGTCGAGGGCGCCGAGCACGGGGACGTGGAGTACGCCCTGACCCGGGAGCAGTGGCTCCGATCATCCCCCTGACCTGTGCGAACGGTTGCCGAGCGAGGCCGCGGCGGCACCGTCCGTGCACGGTGTGACCCACGCCATCCGCGGGGTGCCGGGACGGGGGTCCGGTGTGCGCGCGGTGTCCGCGGCCCCTCACGCGCTGCCGACGATGTGGTCCGGTTCACGGACGGTTTGCGGTGGTGCGGGTCACATCGGGGGGTGGGTGGCGGTGGTCGGGCCCGGGAAATGGGGGTCGGCTTTCGGTGGATACCGGTGGTAACCGGGGCCTGAGCTGCGGGTTCGTGGTCGAACCTTGTGTTGGGTGCGGGCCGTCCGTAACTTCGAATCCAGCGCGGCACACCGCCGGGGCCCCAGGGCCCGGCGGGTTCGGTGCCGGCTCACCCCATGAACCGCAGGCCGATCGGGTCTGCTGACCCGTGCCCGGGTGTCGTCCCGGGACGCTTGAAGGGAACCGCATGCTTTTCCGTAACGAGACCACCGCTGCCACCGCCACCGCGACCAAGCGCAGCAAGCGCGTGCGGATGGCCGTCATGGGCGGCGCGCTGGCCGTCCTGCCGGTGGCCGGCCTCGTGACGGCGACCTCGGCCTCGGCCGCCCCGGCCTCGACCTGGGACAAGGTCGCCCAGTGCGAGTCCTCGGGCAACTGGGCGATCAACTCGGGCAACGGCTTCTACGGCGGTCTGCAGTTCACCTCCGGTACCTGGGCCGCGTTCGGTGGCCACGCCTATGCGGCCAACGCGCACCAGGCCAGCAAGGCGCAGCAGATCGCCGTCGCGGAGAAGGTCCTCGCCGCGCAGGGCCCGGGCGCCTGGCCGGTGTGCTCGGTCAAGGCCGGCCTGACCAAGTAACACCCGCCTGCCGTACGCAGTCTTCAGCGGCCCGGACCGGCGACCCCGGACCCGGCACCCCGCAACCCCCGCACGGCCCGCTCCCCGCACCCGGGAAGCGGGCCGTCGCCGTCCCCGGATCAGGCCAGGGCGTAGCGGAAGACGTAGCTGTGCACGCCCGCGTCGTCGATCCGGATCTCGAAGCCGCCGGTGATCCCGGCCAGCTCCTCGGTGCCGGTGCCCGGCACCACCGTGATCACCAGCCGCTCGCCGCGGCTGCCGGGCGCGCAGTGCTGCAGCACGAAGCTGCCCTTGCGGCCGTCCAACTCGCCGGCGTACCGCTCGAAGGCGGTGTACGCCGCGGGCTGGCCCTCGCCGTCCGCCGCGCTGATCATGTGCACGGTGCTGGTGCCGGTCAGCCCGCCCCGGAAGGTCTTGGTCAGCTTCACCCGGGCGAGTGTCGCCCCCGGCAGTTCGTCCAGCACCTCCGGCTCCCAGCTGTCCACCGTGAAGCCGCCCTCGGCCAGCCCGTCCATCCCGTCCGTCCCCTCGTCGCTGCGGATCGCTGCGGCCAGCCTGGCACGGGCCGCCGACAATAGGGCCGAGGGCCGGCGGCCGGGCCCGCGCGCACTCCGGGGTCAGCCGGCGAGCGCCCGTACCGCGGCCGCCAGCCGCGCCGGCGCCCCGGCCTCGTACTGCAGGAACAGCCGCGGCTCGGTCAGCTCCAGCTCGATCAGCAGCGGAGTGCCCTCCGGCCCGCGGACCAGGTCCACCCGCGCGTACAGCAGCTCCGCGCGCTCCGGCACGGCCGCGAGCACCCGCTCGGCGACGGCCAGCTGGTCGGCGTCGGGCCGCCGCGGCTCGTCCGCGAAGCGGCCCTCCGGGCCGGACAGCATCGGCCCGCGCCGCACCGCGTGGCTGAACGCGCCGCCGATGAACACCAACGAGGTCTCGCCCTCCCCGTCCACCGCCGGCAGGTACGGCTGCACCATCGCCGTCCGGCCGGCCGCGGTCAGCAGGTCGGCGTGCGCCGCGGCGGCCGCCCGGTCGGTGGTCCGCACGGTGTCCCGCGCGCCGGCCGACACGGTGGGCTTCACCACCAGCTCCGGCCACGGCGCCGTCCCCCCGTCCAGCCGCTCGCCGGGCCCGACCCAGGCGGTCGGCACCACCGGTACCCCGGCCAGGGCCAGCTCCCGCAGGTAGGTCTTGTCGGTGTTCCGCTCCAGCACCGGCACCGGATTGCAGACCCGGGTGAGCCCGGCCGCGCGCCGCGCCCAGGCCAGGAACTCGTCCCGTCGCCCGGTGTAGTCCCAGGTGCTGCGGACCACCGCCGCGTCGAACCGCTCCCAGGCGACCGCCGGGTCGTCCCACACCACCGGCTCGGCGGCCACCCCCTGCCCGGTGAACGCGGCCAGCGCCGCCCCCACCTCCTGGTCCGGGGCGTCCTTGCTGGTCACATAGGCCACGGCGGGGGTCGCGGTCACGGGGTCCCTCCTTGCTCGGTGCGGTGCCGGTTGCGGGTCTCGTGCCGGACGGCACGCCGCTCGGGCGGAAACCAGTGGTCGGCGACGGGCTGCTGCACGGTCGGCCCGCCCGAGTGCGGGCTGCGGACGTACCCCTCCGGCGGGGTGGGCAGCGCCGCGACGCAGGCCTTGGAGCAGGCGTCGACCAGCAGGGGCAGGACGTCGGTGGCCACCCGCAGCGTGATCCACACCCGGCGCGGCCGCGCGGCCGGCCCGCCGCAGAC
>NZ_JBEYFP010000177.1:0-10401 GCF_040634455.1 Kitasatospora sp. NPDC007106 | reverse complement strand
GGGACATCCGCGACGACATCCACGAGGCCTTCCTCAAGCTGGCCTGCTGCGTGATCACCTACAGACGCGTCCGAGCATTGTGTTAGCTCCTCTAAGCGAGGCCCCGGTCGGCGGACGCAATTTCTACGTCTCGAGCGACCCGCGGGCCCCACTCGCCCCCCACCTACCACACACGCGTGTCAGCAACCGCCCCGCACAGGCCCCCTTCCGCGCGCCGGCAGCAGCGGCTCGTAATCTCATGCAGATTGCGGCCCACCCCCAAGACTGTCCTCGTTCATACGAAACCCATCGCCGCTACCAGAGCACACGCGCACGGCGCTCACTGTTGAATCCAAGACCATGCCGATAGATCTCCGGCACCCAGTAGCGCCCGTCAGAGCCCTTGCTGAAGACTCCAGAATCAATAAGCAGGTCTGCCTCCGCAACAGTGAGCTCGACCTGCTCGAGTTCAAAGGGAACCAGGACGGAGTGGCCGAGCCCCTGCATGTGGACCAGCAGCCGACCGATCTCCTTGTCCTCCTCCCCCACCGAGGCAATCTTGTTCCTGCTGCATTCGAGCAAGGCTTTACGCATGGCAGTGGGAACAAGTACGCGATCGTCCACAGTGTCGTTGTACTGTTCAGAGTTCTTGGCGGCAACCGCAAGAAACATGACGACGTCGCGCGCCTGCACCTGACCATTGAAGTCCCCGAGCGCGGCAGGAACCCACAGGTGGGAGCGCGCCTCGCGAGACTTCTCGCTGCCCATCTTCCAACCCCAGACCTGAATAAGACTGTCAATCAGCTCATCGGTCGAAAGATCGGTGATGCCGGAGAGAGGAAGGGGTTCAGGTAGCGCTTCGGCAGATGCAGACACCCAGAGCGCAAGACGCAGCGCCTCATCCTTGCTCCAATGCAAGGCATAGTGATCGTACCTACCGAGGAGTTGTGCACTGTTCTGACGAACTGCTCCAGTAACGAGGTCGCGGCGGACGAAGACCACGAGCCCGAAGGGCCGGCCGCGAAGCGAGCGAAGCCATCCCAGAACATCGATCAGCAGAACCCTCAGGGCCGTACGCTTCGTCTCACTGTCCAGGTTTTGCAGAAGGTCCTCGAGGCCGTCGATCACGAAGACCGCCTTGGCCCGTCGACCGAGGTCGATCAATGCCTCTTCCGGACGCTGGTGTTCGGATGACTCCAGTCCGCAGGCCATGGCCAGACATTCCAACCACAAGCTGCGCCAACCAAGTTCATCCCGACCGTCGAGCCTGGCCAGACCAGCCTTCACCGTGTCCGAGATACTCGACGCAACCACGTCCCGCCGTGACACACTCCCGTGCGCCGAAGCAAAAGCATCACGCAAGTCCTGCGGCTCAAGATCCCCGTACTCGAGGTTCGCCGACTCCAGAACCGGGACAATGGGTGCCTCGATTGTGACACCCTGGATCCCCGACTGCGTCGCGAACGTCCGCCATGTTCGCGCTGCACACGCCTTCGCGTACATGAAGGTCTTACCGGCTCCCTTCGCTCCCACCACGAGGGCTTGCGGCAGCTCGGTCCGGTGGTCGGCGAGCAGGCGACGGAGGGGTTCCGTCACGAGGAACCCCCCGGCCGAAGAGAGTCCGCTCTGCTCCGCGTAGACGAGGTTCTCGGCGGTCCGGGCCAGATTACGTCGCAGTCGACTGTATTCCACCGCCACCCCGGACGCGGACACACCAGTCATGCGGGGCGCCGACACCGGAAGGAGGGACTCAAGTCCATCAGCGACTCCACACGACGAAATCACGTCCAGCACCGCGTCCCAGGAAGAAGGAAGGGCGAGAAGCTCCTCCCTGAACGGGCTCAGTACAGGCTGGGCGAGCAGCGTCGCATCAACGAATTCCGTGTCATCTCCGCCAGTATCCTCCGGCCCGCGAAGCGCACTTCCAAGAGCTGCCGAAAGGAGGCCGCGCGCGGCATCGGCTTGAACGGTGTGAGTGTCCATTCGATACTGGGTGACGATGATCGAAGTTGCAGGGTCAATACCCTGAACAGTAGGAGCCTTCCGGCCGAGTTGGCGGACCATCATCTCTGTACCGGCAAGGGATTGATGACTCAGAGTCGTAACGAAGACACGCTGCACCCTGGGGTCAAGGAGCACTGGTGCAGAGAGTTCGGAAGCACCGGCTCTGAGGTCTACAACGACCGTGTCCGCCCCGAGCCGTTCCCCCAGTGCAGCCAGAGCTTCCGTGACGAAATACACCGACCGCTCAGGGGTAAGAAGGTCCGCCGGCTCGATACGGGGCGGGGCCAACGTCACGCGGCGGCTCGACGGCATAACAGTGATGCTCCCGCCACTCGCATAGTGGCCGGCCTGCTGATTCGGCAGGTAAGCAGCTGCGATGTCGATCGCTCCCCGGGAGTCATTACTCTCTCCGCCTTGGAGAAGAGTGATGAAGTCCTCATAGGTGAAGTCGCACTGCCCGCCTTGCTCCTTGTGCATCCAGGTGATGCCGGGGGCCTCAAGGTCGGCGTCGATCAGCAGAACTTTTCCGCCACTTCGTGCCAGCCTGTCGGCGACTGCCACGGCGTGCACCGTCCGACCGACCCCCCCCTTGAATGAGTGGAACGCCATGACCTGCACATCGCCTGCGAATGTCGGCACAGCAGGCCGGTGAAGAGGTTCTGCCAGCTGGCGGGTAATGTGCTTCTCGCGAAGCAACGGGACGCGCTTCCTCGCCGCACCATGTTCAGCGTCCACGCTGAACTCGACGCGCAGTCCGGTGAACTCGGTGGTCCGGGGATCGTCAAGGCCGAGCAAGAGGTCGCCGTCAGCCCACCCTGCCGATCCGGTACCGAACGCTTCGTCGAGCCACTGTTTCACTGTTTCCGGGGCAACACTGGTCCTGGTGACCAGTTCCAAACAATCCCACCAGCTGTCTGCGGCGAGGAGCCAGTCGGGCCACTCCCCTGCCAAGGCCAGCCTGGTCAGATGCTCATCCACATCCACCCAGCTGAAGAGGTGGCCGGGGGGGACGATTCCGCTGTCCATAATTTCCAGCTTTCCAGGTTCTACCACGACTCGGCCCCCTAGTCCCGCTCGCACCAGGAGATGAGTTCGTCTAGCAGGTCACGGGCCTTTTTCTCGTCCTCGGCATGCAGTCTCACGCCGTAACGCCAGGCCTGATGCAGGTCGGCCAGAGCCACGTTCACTCCGGGCTGCCCGACAGCCCGGCAGTTCTTCATGCCTTGCAGAGCAGCACCGAGGCGCCGCGGCATACCTAAATCCTTCGCCAACTTCCAGAGATCATGTGTCGGCTCAAGATGCGAAGTATCACGAAGTCCTCGACGTGCCAGCACCCTCTCCTTGAGCGCGCACTCCGCCGCGTAGAAGAGGAGGAGGCAAGAAGTGACTGCATCTCCGCCGTCCGCCACCTTGGTCGCGCTCTCCCGCAACTGCGTCCGCCGTTTACGGAGCGCCGCCACCCCCACGTGAAGCACCATGGCACACATCATGGCACTGGAGCTGGCAGCCAGTCGCCCTTGCGCTCAAGGATTTGAAAGTGAATGACCGACGCCGAGGCCAAACTGGACTTGCTTCGGAAGATCGCCGCGAGCAGGACGCCCACGACCACGCAGCAGCACCTGCATCCAGATCGTCGGCACCAACACGAAGAAGCCCGCTAACCTGGATTTATCCAGGTTAGCGGGCTTCCGACATTTCTGTCGGGACGACAGGATTTGAACCTGCGACCCCTTGACCCCCAGTCAAGTGCGCTACCAAGCTGCGCCACGTCCCGTGGTCTCGCTGCCTCGGCTCACCGATCTTGACAGGTGATCTTCGGCTTCTCGACCTTGCCCCCGGTCTCCCGGCGACGTGGAAAACAATACAGCACGTGGAGGGGTGCTCGCTGCCAGGTTTCGGGTGGCGGGGCCGGGTGGTGTCGTGGCTGGTCAGGGGGTGGGCTTGCGGGAGTCGTAGCGGAGGAAGGCGGGGCGCCGCGCCGCGAGCAGCAGGACGGCCGCGACACAGGCCAGCCCGCCGGTGACGACGGAGATCGTGACGGAGGAGGTGAGGGTGGCGACCGTGCCGGATTCGAAGTCGCCGAGGCGCGGCCCGCCGGCGACCACGACGATGAAGATGCCCTGGAGGCGGCCCCGCATGTCGTCCGGCGCCGCCACCTGCATGATCGTGTTGCGGAAGATCATGCTGATGGTGTCGGCGCAGCCGGCCGCCGCGAGCAGCGCCAGCCCGAGCCACAGTTCGCGGACGACCCCGAAGGCGGCGATGGCGAGCCCCCAGGCGGCAACCGCGGCGAGGACGGCCGCGCCGTGCCGGTGCACCCGCCCGATCCACCCCGAGAACAGCGCTCCGACCAGCGCGCCGACGGCCGGTGCGGCGACGAGCAGGCCGACCGTCCCGGCCCCGCCCCCGTAGAAGCCGACCGCGATGGCGGGGAAGAGCGCCCGGGGCAGGCCGAAG
The DNA here is from genome assembly GCF_040634455.1 of Kitasatospora sp. NPDC007106. Classification (NCBI taxonomy): domain Bacteria; kingdom Bacillati; phylum Actinomycetota; class Actinomycetes; order Kitasatosporales; family Streptomycetaceae; genus Kitasatospora; species Kitasatospora sp. NPDC007106. The sequence goes on along the minus strand of NZ_JBEYFP010000177.1, from coordinate 5,961 downwards.
ATCATGGCGGCGAGGTCGGCGAGGAAGCTGGTGCGCAGGTTCGGCCGGGTGGCGAGGAAGCGCAGCCCGTCGAGGACGGACGCCCGCCCCTTGCGTCCGCTGCCGTCGGCACCGTCGCTCTGCGGCTTCATCGCCGGCAGCCGCCACATCGCGTAGAGCGTCGCGCTGAAGGCGACCGCGTCGAAGAGGTACGCGGACTGGGCCCCGAACGCACCGATGAGCAGTCCTCCAAGCATGGGGCCGACGGTCATGCCCAGGTTCATGCTCACGGTGTTGAGCGCGTTGGCGGCGGGCAGTTGTTCGCGCGGCACCAGGCGCGGGATCATCGACGACCTGGCCGGCGAGGAGAGCGCGAAGAAGCCCGCCTGGACGGCCACCGCCGCGTACAGCAGGACGACGACGTGCAGGCCGAGCAGGGCCTGGGCGGCGAGCAGGACGGAGACGGCGGCGAGGCCGGCGGAGCCGATCAGGCCGAGGCGGCGGCGGTCGAGAGTGTCGGCGACGGCGCCGCCCCACAGGCCGAAGGCGACCAGCGGGACGAGCGAGAAGAGTCCGACGAGGCCGGTGGCGAAGCTGGACCGGGTGAGGTCCCAGACCTGGACGGCGACGGCCACGGCGGTCATCTGCTGGCCCACCGAGGAGACGGTCTGGCCGAACCAGACCCGCCGGTAGTCGGGGATGTCGCGCAGCGGCCCGATGTCGGCGAGCGCACCGCGGACGATCCGCCGCAGCCGCCCCGGGGCCGCAGTACCCGCCGTAAAGTCCGCAGTGCCCGCCGTGGGGTCCGCAGCATCCACCGTGGGATCCGCAGCGTCCGCCGCGGGGCCAGTGGTGTGGGCGGGGGTGGGCGGGGCTGCTTCGGGGGCCTGCGGCTGATCGGTCGACATGGTCAACCATGTTCGACCACGACGTTTCACCCCGTCCCGCCGGGGTTGCCGCTACGGTGACCGCCGTGGCGTCCTCCGATCGCGAACTGACCGCCCCCGTCGACCTCTGCCGGCCGGACGGGCGGCTCGATCCGGCGGCCGTGGGCTGGTCACGCCGGCCGCTGCACCGGGCGAACCTGCGCGGCTGGGGCCGCACCAAGCGCTGGGAGTACTGGTGCGTGGCCGCGCCGACGCACCTGGTGGCGCTGACCGTGAGCGATCTGGACTTCCTGGCGCTGAACAGCGTGTACGTGCTGCGCTGGGACGGCCCGGCCGGCCGCACGCGCCCCTGGGAGGCGGAGCGCACCGCCCTGGTGCCGTTCGGCCGCGGGGTCGCCCTTCCGGAGGCGATCGCCGGGTCGAACGGGAGCGGCACCGACGTCGTGGTGGGGCCGGAGCGGCCGACCGGCGGCCGGGTCCGGGTGGAGGTCCTCGGCGAGGCGGGCGGTACGCGGCTGCGGGCCCGCTGCGTGGCGCCGGACGGACGGCCGGTGGAGATCGACGTGTTCGCGGCGCTGCCGGACGGCCACGAGACGCTGGGCGTGGTCGTCCCGTGGGACGGGCGGCGCTTCCAGTACACCTCCAAGCACACCGCCCGCCCGGCCCGGGGCACGCTGCGGATCGGCGACGAGACACTGCCGTTCGGGGCGGCGGACGACGCCTGGGCGGTGCTGGACCACGGCCGGGGCCGCTGGCCGCGGAGGGTGCACTGGAACTGGGGCGCCGCCTCGGGCCGCACCGACGACGGCCGCACGCTCGGCCTGCAGTTCGGCGGCCGCTGGACGGTCGGCACCGGCACCACCGAGAACGCCCTCTGCGTGGACGGCCGTCTCACCCGGATCGGCGAGGAGCTCGCCTGGTCGTACGACCTCGCGGACCCGCTCGCGCCGTGGACGGTCCGCACCCTGGGCTCGGACGGGGTGGACCTGGTCTTCACCCCGTTCCACGACCGCCGCACCCGCACCGAGGCGGGTCTGCTCGCCAACCGCACCGACCAGTGCTTCGGCCACTACCGCGGCAGCGTCCGGGCGGCGGACGGCAGCCGGATCGCCGTCCACGACCTGTTCGGCTGGGCCGAGGACGTCCGGATGCGCTGGTGAACCGCCCGGACGGCACGACCCGGCGACCCGGCCCGTCGACCCGGCCCGCCGAACCGGGCAGGACGGACGGTCAGCCGGTGACCACGTGCCGCTCCCCCGCCTCGACGGCGACCGGCAGCCGGTTGCCGGGCGGCGGGAAGGGGCAGATGAAGTGGTCGGCGAAGGCGCAGGGCGGCAGGTGGGCCCGGTTGAGGTCGAGCACGGTGCGGCCGTCGGCGTCCGGCGCGGGCAGGGTGATGAACCGGAAGCGGTAGGTCTCGTGCCCGCTGGTGGCGTCCGCGATGACGCCGCTGAGCCGGCCGCCGGAGCGGCTGACGGTCAGCGCGTACTCCTCGCCGCACAGGGTGAAGGCGATCTGCCCGGTGACCGCGAGCGGCCGCTCCTTGCCGTCCGCGTTGGGGACGGTGAGCGCCCGGTCGCCGCTCTCGAACGGGGTGAAGACGGCGGCGACGGCCCAGTCCGGTGCGTACGGGAAGGTGTCGATGCCGGCGAAGGCGGCGCGGGCCGGGGCGTCCGGGTCGAAGACCCGCAGGGCGAGCTCGCCCTCGCGCTCGATGGGGACGAGGCGCAGTTCGCCGAGGGTGGCACGTTCCGGGGCCGGGTCGGTGTCGGGCCGCAGCGACACCTCGCCGTCAAGGGCCCCGGCCGCGGCCGCCGATTCGAGCCGGATGCCGTACTCGGCCTTGGCGTCGAGCCGGACGACCCCGTCGGCGGCCCACCACTCGCCCGGCAGGCCGGGGATCTGCTCCGGGTCCGGGCCGAGCCAGTGCGTCCCCGTCAGTGCGAGCGGCCCGTGCTGGGCGCTGACGGCGGCGGCGCGGGCCTCGGTCCAGCGCTGCCAGGATTCCGCGGCGGTCTCTGCGGCGGTCATCGGCGGTCCTTCCTGAGCGGTGCCTGAGCGGTGGCGTAACGGTGGCGGATCGGATCCGCAAGGGCTCGCGGGCGGGTCGCGCCCGCCGGGTCAGCGTGCGGTGAGCGGCCGGAACAGGCCCTCCTGGACGACGGACACGACGAGCCGCCCGCTGCGGTCGAAGATCTCGCCGCGGGCGAGCCCGCGGGCGCCGTGCGCGATCGGTGACTCCTGCTGGTAGAGCAGCCAGTCGTCGGCGCGGAACGGCCGGTGGAACCACATCGCGTGGTCGAGTGAGGCCATGTCGAAGTTCCGCTCGCCCCACAGGGGTTCGACGGGGACGCGGACGGCGTCGAGCAGCGTCATGTCGCTGGCGTAGGTGAGCGCGCAGACGTGGATCAGCGGGTCGTCGGGCAGTTCGCCGTTGGTCCGCAGCCAGACGCCGCTGCGCGGCTGGACCCCGGCCAGCTCCTCCTTGTTCCAGCGCAGCCGGTCGACGTAGCGGATGTCGAAGGGCTGGCGGCGGCTGATGAACGGCGGCATCTCGCCGAGCCGGGAGCCGACCTCGTCGAGGGCGCTGGGCAGCTCCTCCGGGCCGGGGACCTGCGGCATGGCGTCCTGGTGCTCGATGCCGCCCTGCTCGGGGCGGTGGAAGTCGGCGGTCAGCGCGAAGATCGACCGGCCCTGCTGGATGCCCAGCACACGGCGGGTGGTGAAGGACCGTCCGTCGCGGATCCGGTCGACCTGGTAGACGATCGGGACGCCGGGGACGCCGGGACGCAGGAAGTAGGCGTGCAGCGAGTGCACCGGGCGGTCCCCGTCGACCGTCCGGCCGGCGGCGACCAGGGCCTGGCCGGCGACCTGTCCGCCGAAGGTCCGCTGGAGGGCCTCCTCCGGGCTGCGTCCCCGGAAGATGTTGAGTTCGATCTGTTCCAGATCGAGCAGGTCGACGAGCTGGTCGACGGGCGTGCCCATGTCCTGTGTCCTCTCCAGGCCGCCGGACGCCTGCCCGGGATCTCCGGTGCGGCGCCGCCCGGCGCTCTACGTCTACCGAGAAGTCTCCTCCGGATCGGGGAATTCCCGCCGTCCGGATCGGAATCCGCGGTCGGTCCGGCCCGGAACGGCGACCGGAACAACCACCGGAACCGACCGCCGGACCGGCGCGGACGGCCCGGAACGGCCCGGCAACGGCGGCCTCGAAGCCGCAGGGCAACGGCCTCAGGCGAGTCCGGACTGCCGGACGGTGATGTTCAGCCGCCCGACCAGGGCGAGTGCGGGGTCGGCGGTGCCGGGCAGCGTCTTCACCACGCCGTGGTAGGCGAACCGGGCCGGGCCGCCGAAGACGAACAGGTCGCCGCTGCGCAGTTCCAGGTCGGTCCAGGGCCGGGTGCGGGTCTCGGTGTTGCCGAGCCGGAAGACGCAGCCGTCGCCGATCGAGAGCGACACCACGGGGGCGTCGACGCGTTCCTCCTTGTCCTTGTGCAGGCCCATCCGCGCGCCGTGCGGGTAGTGGTTGACGACGGCGATGTCGGGCTCGTACCCGGCGGCACCGGGCACGGCGGCGAGGCCGTCCGGACCGTAGGCCGCCGCGAGGGCGCGGCGGGCGAGGGCGCCGAGTTCGGGCGGGAAGGGCTTGACCGGGGCGCCGTCGCCGTCGACGACCGTCCGCGCGTAGCCGTACGGGTACCAGTGCCATCCGAGGCAGACGGTGCTCACCGACATCTGGCCTCCGGTGGGCATCCGGACGGTGCGCATCCCGGCGGGCGGCCGGGCCCAGTCGCGGCAGGCCTCGACGAGCGCGCGCTGCTCGGCGGCGTCCAGCCAGTCCGGGAGGTGGACGGCGCCGGGGGCCGGTTCGGCGGGCTCTCGCGGGAACGGGAGGGGTTCGCCGGTCATACGGCCATCCTCGCAGCTGCCCGGACCGTCCCGGGCACGGACGGCAGGACGGGCGTCCACGACCTCCGGCCCGGGGCCGGACGGGCGTCCGCGACCTCCGGCCCGGGGCCGGACGGGCGTCCGCGACCTCCGGCCCCCGGGGCCGGGCGACGGGACGGGCGGTCCCCGCGGGCTCCACGCCGGTCGCAGGGTCGACATGCGGTGCACCGGCCGGCGGCCCACGCTGGTCGGGGAGCCGACCCCGCCCCGCCCCGCCGCGGCGCAGCGTCTGCGCCGCTCCGTGCACCCGAGGAGCCGGCATGAGCAGGCTGGACTTCGCCGTCGTCGACCTTCCCGAGTCGTCCATGCACAAGACGGCGGTGCTGATCGCCGGCGCGCGCGGGACGATGCTGGTGGACACCGGGTTCACCCGTTCGGACGGGCGGAAGCTGGCGCAGCTGGTCGGGGCGATGGAGCGGCCCCTGACCACGGTCTTCGTCAGCCACGGGGACCCGGACTTCTACTTCGGCGCCGAAGAGGTGCAGAACGCCTTCCCGGAGGCGACGTTCCTGGCGCATCCGCTGGTGATCGAGCACATCGCGCAGACGTACCCGTCGAAGCTGTCGACCTGGGCGCACCTGGGGAGCGAGCTGCCGACCCGGCCGCCGCGGCTGCGGCCGCTGGACGGCGACGTGATCGAGTTCGAGGGACACCGCTTCGAGGTGCGCGGTTTCGAACCGAAGCTGCCGGACCGGCACTTCCTGTGGGAGCACCGCAGCCGGGTGCTGCTCGGCGGCGTCGCGCTCTACCAGGGGCTGCACGCCTGGACGGCGGACACCCCGGACCCCGGCCGGCGGGAGGCCTGGATCGACCTGCTGGACGCGATGGAGGCGCTCGATCCGATGATGGTGGTGGCCGGGCACCGGATGCCGGCGGCAACTCCGGACGCGAGCGCGATCGCCTTCACCCGTGACTACCTCAAGGCCTTCGAGCGGGAGGTGGGCAAGGCCGAGGAGGCGGCCGACGCGGAGGAGGCGCTGCTGCGCCTGTACCCGGACGCCGGGCTGAAGCTCGCCGTCCGGCTGGGTACCCGGGTGGCGAAGGGCGAGCTCGTCATGGACTGAGCAGAAGCGGGCGGAGAAGGTCGGGCCGCCCCTGCGGCGAAACACCGAACCGCCCGCCGGCGGCCGCCCGTCCGGGGGGTACGGGC